>CAXBMV010000166.1:0-6616 GCA_963976575.1 uncultured Gammaproteobacteria bacterium
CTGAAGCCTATCGACATACCAATCATCGCCATGATGCGCAGGCGTACCTGTTCGCGGGTCAGGTCCGCCGCCAGTGCCATGACTACCGCAGCGATAGCGCCCAGCCCCTGCAGCGCCCTGCCGGCAATGACCTGGTAAATACTATCGGCCAACGCAGCCACGACGCTACCAGCACAGAAAATCACCAGGCCGATGATTATCATCTTCTTGCGCCCGAATCGATCGGACAATATGCCAAAGGGCAGCTGGAACAGACCCTGGGTAAGTCCATAGATGCCGATAGCAAGGCCGATCAACAGCGGGCTGGCGGCGCTGTATTGATGCGCATACAGGCTAAATACCGGCAATATCATGAACAGGCCGAGCATGCGCAGGGCATACACCAGCGACAGGGATAAGGCGGCTTTTTTCTCGGTTTTCAGCATTTGCCAGGGGCTAGCGGCGGGAAAGAAAGGCGCGATTTTATCCTGTAACACCGGGCAGGGGAACCGATGTTAATAGTTTCGGATTAAACCGGGAAATATCGCCGCCAAGTCGTTATAATTTCGGGTTTGTCGCGACAATATAAATTTCATGGAATCAATCACTCTACGTGGTGCGCGGACGCACAATTTAAAGAATATCGACCTCACTCTGCCACGCGACAAGCTCATTGTTATCACCGGGCTTTCCGGTTCGGGCAAGTCATCGCTGGCCTTTGACACCATATTTGCCGAGGGGCAACGCCGCTACGTCGAATCGCTGTCCACCTATGCGCGTCAGTTCCTCTCGGTCATGGAAAAGCCGGATATCGATCACATCGAAGGACTCTCGCCGGCGATTTCGATCGAGCAGAAGACAACTTCGCATAATCCGCGCTCGACTGTCGGCACCATCACCGAGATCTACGACTACCTGCGCCTGCTGTTTGCACGCGTGGGCACACCGCAGTGTCCGACCCACGAATTACCGCTGGAGGCCAGCACCGTCAGCCAGATGGTCGATCAGGTATTGGCGTTGGGCGATGATCGCCGCCTGATGCTACTCGCCCCGGTGGTCAGCAATCGCAAGGGTGAGCACCTGCAATTATTCCAGAGCCTGCAAAAACAGGGCTTCATCCGCGTACGCGTGAACGGCGAGCTATACGAGATTTCGAGGAGATGCGCTTCTCGGCCAACTTCGCCTGCCCCCAATGCGGCTACTCGATCAGCGAACTGGAACCACGCCTGTTTTCCTTTAACAGTCCAATGGGCGCTTGTCCGGAATGCGACGGCATAGGCACAATGCAATTCTTCGATCCCCGGCTGGTGGTCAAATCACCGGACCTGAGTCTCGCCGGCGGTGCTATCCGCGGATGGGACAGGCGCAATGGTTATTATTTTCAGATGCTGCAATCGCTGGCGGCGCATTTCGATTTTGACGTGGAAATGCCCTTCTCCCGCTTACCGGAAAAAATCCAGGACATTATTCTCAATGGCTCATCGCAGTCGGTTAAGT
Source organism: uncultured Gammaproteobacteria bacterium (assembly GCA_963976575.1). Classification (GTDB taxonomy): domain Bacteria; phylum Pseudomonadota; class Gammaproteobacteria. The sequence continues at coordinate 1,477 of CAXBMV010000166.1, forward strand.
TCACTTACCGCAACGAGCGCGGTGATCATCGCGTACAGCAGCATCCCTTCGAAGGCATACTACCGAACCTGAAGCGGCGCTATCGCGACACCGAATCCAGCGTGGTGCGTGAGGAGCTGGCCAAGTTCTTATCCGATCAACCCTGTCAGGTCTGCAACGGTGAACGCCTCAACGAGGCCGCGCGCCATGTGTTCGTCGCCGGTCGCAATCTCAGCAGCATCGCGCGCATGCCCATAGAAGAAACCTTTTCCTTTATTGACACTCTGGAATTAAGCGGCCAGAAAGGCCAGATTGCGGAGAAGATAACCAAGGAAATACGCGAACGTCTCAGTTTCCTGGTGAATGTCGGTCTCGAATACCTGTCGCTCAGTCGTAGTGCGGAAACACTCTCCGGTGGCGAAGCCCAGCGTATCCGCCTGGCCAGCCAGATAGGCGCCGGACTGGTCGGGGTGATGTACATACTGGATGAACCCTCGATCGGCCTGCACCAACGCGATAACGATCGCCTGCTGAAAACCCTGCGTTTTTTGCGTGATCTTGGCAATACCGTGATCGTCGTAGAACACGACGAAGACGCCATAGAGGCAGCCGACTTCATCGTCGACATAGGCCCCGGCGCAGGCGTCCATGGCGGCGAAGTCATCGCCACCGGCACCGCTCGTGAGATTGCCGCGCAGCCGGCCTCCATTACCGGACAGTTCCTCAGCGGAAAGCGTCGTATTGAAATACCGGCACAACGCACGCCCGTCGACAAAAAGCGACTGTTGCAAGTCATCGGCGCCACTGGGAATAATCTCAAATCGGTAAACCTGGAGTTGCCGCTGGGATTGTTCACCTGTATTACCGGCGTATCCGGCTCGGGCAAGTCGACCTTGATCAACGAAACCCTGTACAAGCTCGCCGCGATTGAAATCAATGGCAGCAGCGTCAACGCCGGTGCCTACAAGACCTGCAAGGGACTGGAGCAACTCGATAAGGTAATCGATATCAACCAGAGCCCGATCGGGCGCACCCCCCGGTCAAACCCGGCGACTTACACCGGCCTGTTTACACCGATGCGCGAACTCTTTTCCGGCACACAGGAAGCACGCTCGCGCGGATACAAGCCCGGGCGCTTCAGCTTTAACGTCAAGGGTGGGCGCTGCGAGGCTTGCCAGGGTGATGGTGTCACCAAGGTGGAAATGCACTTCCTGCCCGACGTCTACGTCACCTGCGATATCTGCAAAGGCAAACGCTACAACCGCGAAACCCTGGACATTACCTACAAGGGCAAGTCGATACATCAGGTGCTGGAAATGACGGTGGAAGATGCCACCGAATTTTTCAAGGCGATCCCGGTGATCAAACGCAAGCTCGACACCTTGATGGACGTCGGCCTCAGTTACATCACCCTCGGGCAGAATGCGACCACTCTGTCGGGCGGCGAAGCGCAACGCATCAAGTTGTCGCGCGAACTATCCAAACGCGATACCGGCAGCACCCTGTACATACTCGACGAACCGACAACCGGACTGCACTTTCATGATATCGAGCAATTGCTGGGCGTTTTGCAACGCCTGCGCGACCACGGCAATACCATCGCTGTTATCGAGCACAACCTGCACGTGATCAAGACTGCCGACTGGATCATCGATCTGGGCCCGGAGGGTGGCGACAAGGGTGGCAATATTATCGCCACCGGCACCCCCGAACAGGTCGCCGAGGTAGCGGGTTCCTATACCGGGCATTACCTGAAAGCACTCCTCTCCAGCGAGGTACCAACCCTACTGCAAAAGGCGTCGGCATGAAAATTTCTATCCCCTGTTTCAAGGCTTACGATGCACGCGGCAAGGTTCCCGATGAACTCAACGCCGATATCGCTTACCGAATCGGTCGTGGTTACGCCGAGTTCATCAAACCAAAACAGGTCGCCGTCGGGCGCGACGTCCGCCTCAGTAGCGATGAATTATTTGACGCACTCAGCCGTGGTTTGATGGACAGCGGAGTCGAGGTGCTCGACCTCGGCCTCTGCGGCACCGAGATGGTTTACTTCGCCGCATTTCACCAGCAACTGGACGGCGGTATCATGATTACGGCCAGCCATAATCCGGTAGATTACAACGGCATGAAATTCGTGCGCGAGTGCGCCCGCCCGCTTAGCGCCGACAGTGGCCTGCTGGATATCCACAGGCTCGCCGAGAACGGAGACTTCAGTACAGTAGAAAACAAAGGTAGCTTGCAGCGCCTTGATCTCAACCAGGCCTACGTCGAGCACCTGCTCGGCTATATCGGCAATCTCGACCAACTCAAGCCCTTGAAAATCGTGGCCAATGCCGGCAACGGCATGGCCGGTCCCATCATCGACCTGCTCGAACAGCGCCTGCCCTTCGAATTCATCAAACTACAGCACCAGCCCGATGGGACCTTTCCCAACGGCATACCAAACCCTCTGCTGCCCGAGGGTCGCAGCGCAACCATTGCCGCCATCCTCGAACACGGCGCTGATCTTGGACTCGCCTGGGACGGCGACTTTGATCGCTGCTTCCTGTTCGACGGTAATGGCCGCTTTATCGAAGGTTATTACATGGTAGGACTGCTGGGTGCGCAATTACTGCAAAAGAATCCGGGGGCCAGCATAGTGCACGACCCTCGACTGGTGTGGAATACCCAGGAACTGGTAGAAGAAAACCATGGCGAGGCAGTGCAAAGCAAGGCAGGCCACGCTTTCATCAAGGAAACCATGCGCGAGGTCAACGGTATTTACGGTGGCGAAATGAGCGCACATCACTATTTCCGCGATTTCGGTTTTTGCGACAGCGGTATGATTCCCTGGCTGTTGCTGGTGGAAATGATTTCGCTGCAAAATCGCAGTCTCGCCGAACTGGTCGATGCACGCATCGAACGCTACCCGGTCAGCGGCGAAATCAATGTCGAAGTCGAAAATGCCGACACGGTGCTACAACGGGTCCAGGCACACTACGCCGATCTACCACACGAAATTGAACTAATCGATGGCATAGGCATGGACTTTGGTAACTGGCGCTTCAACCTGCGAGCCTCCAATACCGAACCGCTGTTGCGCATGAACCTCGAAACCCGCGGAGACTACGCGTTGATGGAACAACGCCGTGACGAATTGCTTGCGCTGATTTATTGATGGCAAGCACAGTACTGGCCGCGATACGACGGCCTACTCCGTTCGATGTTTGTCGACTGCTGTTCGTCGGCGCTATCTGGGGTGCATCTTTCATTTTCGTCTCGCTGGCGCTGCATGACTTCCAACCGATCAGTATCGCCGCCTGGCGCGTCTTTCTCGCAGCGCTGATTTTGCTCGCCATAGCCTTGCTCAGTCGCAGCCGTTTTCCCCGCGGACTACGCCACTGGCGTTACATCTTCGTCGTCGGCAGTCTCAACAGTGCCATCCCGTTTTTCCTGATCAGTTGGGGCCAGCAGTATATAAGCAGCGCCGAATCTGCGTTGCTGATGGCGATGGGTACCTTCTGCGCACTGCTTTTATCGCATTACACCAGCAAGGATGAGCGTATCACCCCGGCACGGGCACTGGGCGTGAGCATAGGCTTCGTTGGTGTATTGGTACTGGTGCTGTGGGAACTGATGGAAACCGGGCTGGGTGGTATCAAAGGCCAGATCGCAGTATTAGCGGCGGGTTGCAGTTACGCTGTGTCCACGGTAATTTCGCGCCGCATCACTCACCTGCCACCAATAGCGACCTCTGCCGGTACGCTAATCTGCGCCAGCGTCTACATGGTGCCGCTGGCATTTCTGCTGGAAGACCCCTTACCCGCTGCCCCCGGCAATGCCGCGTTGCTGTCGTTACTCTACCTCGGCGTAGTCGCGACCGCGCTGGCGGTCACCATACGCTTTACCATAGTGCGCGCCAACGGTGCGGTATTCATGGGACAGGTAGGATACCTGGTACCCCTGTTCGGTGTGATATTCAGTGGCATTTACTTCGCCAACGCGATTACCCTGCAAACGCTGCTGTCACTAGCTTTGATATTAATCGGGATAGCGATTACTCGAATGAGTCGCTAAACAGGAAACTTTTAGCGAGGATTTTTTAACGGATATTTGTCTGATTTATGCTGGTACATCAGTGCATCGCCCTGTTCGAGAAGCTCTGCAAGACTGCTATGTTTATCGGGGTCGTAACTGATTATCCCGTAGGTAAAACCAATTTCGTAGTTAAGTTTTTCCCTGAGTATGATTTTCTTCAGTCCGTTTTTTATACGACTAATAATAGATTCACTACCATCGCCGAGGGAGTCGGCGAATAGTATGGCGAACTCGTCGCCGCCGATACGGGCTACCACGTCAGAGTCCCGAGAAATATCTTTGATATTCTCGGCAAACAGGGACAGAACCCGGTCGCCTTCTGCATGGCCATAGCTATCGTTAATTTTCTTGAAGTCATCCAGGTCGAGATAGACCAGGGATGCTGGCAAGTGGGATCGCTGGCAGAGCTTCAGACTTTTTTCGCCCAGTGCCATAAATCCGCGCCGATTGTAAACCCCGGTTAATTCATCGGAGGTTGCCAGTTCAATCAGCACTATTTCCCGTTCCACCATCGTGGCAAGGTCTTTCAGCATAAGCCTGTCTTCATCGCTGAATTGTCTCGGCTGACGATCGATGAGGCACAGGGTACCGATCTTGCTATGGTTAACGGATCTTAGCGGACAGCCCGCGTAAAAACGTATGCCAGGATCGTTTGTCACCAGCGGATTATCAACAAATCGTTTGTCTTCGAGGGTGTCAGGAACAACAAATATGTCATCACCGAGAATGGCATGCCCACAAAATGAGATATCACGAGGGGTTTCGCGCGCTTCCAGTCCAACCGCTGATTTGAACCATTGCCGATCAGTGTCGATCAAGCTGACCAGCGCGACGGGAACAGAAAATACCTTGCTTGCCATGCGGGTGATACGGTCAAAATTCTCCTCGGTTACCGTGTCCAGGATATTGAGCGATTTTAACGCCGAGATGCGGGCCGCCTCATCCTTTGGTATCTCGGGTTTCTTCATATTGTTGCACCTTGCATGGTTTTTATTCACTAAAACAGACTCGTTTAAGTGAATCATGGCAGTCACGATGTCAGTTATAGTTGCTACCTGTCAAGTAAACAAGTAATTCTCCAGAT
>CAXBMV010000167.1:0-6590 GCA_963976575.1 uncultured Gammaproteobacteria bacterium
GTCATAGTGCAGTCGCGCCTGGCCGGTATGGCGCAGGATCTCGAGGAAGCCGCACAGGATCTCGGGGCAAAACCCTTTCGTGTACTCATCGACATAACTCTGCCGCTACTGGCACCGGGCATGCTGGCCGGCTGGCTACTCTCTTTCACTCTCTCGCTGGATGATCTGGTCATAGCCAGCTTCGTCTCCGGTCCCGGAGCGGTAACCCTGCCAATCCTGATTTACTCGCGTGTGCGCCTGGGCCTGCGCCCGGACATCAATGCGCTGGCGACGATTATCATCCTGGTGGTAGCGATTGGTGTATTAGTGGCCGGTTACATCATGCTGCGCCAGCAACGCCAGCGCGAACTCGAACAAAACATGAGTGGTGAATAGACCGAATATCCGGGCTAACCCGGATCGCGTCTCAAGGCCTGGCACATGCAGTGCACCCCGCCACCTCCCGGGGTAATCATGGATACATCCGGGTCGAAAACTTCAAGTCCATGAGCACGCACTTTTTCCTTCAGAACATGGCTTTTTTCTGGCATCAGCACTCGATCGTTACCCAGCGCGACCACATTGCAGCCCAGATCCAGCGTATCCTGAAAGGGCACAGAGATAATTTCTATCTGTTTCGATTTTAACCATGTCACCACTTCGGGGTCGGTGGACTCAAGACAAACCGCGGCCAGCTTGGGCGCCAGCATGACCACCATCAAATCGATGTGCACGTAAAACGGATCCAGATCGGTGAGCATAACTTCCCAGCCCTCGGCCTCGAACCATGTTTTTAGCTGCTGCGCCGATTGTTCCTGGCTGCGACCCTCATCGCCTTCCCAGCCAATTAAAACACAACCGGGTTCGACGACATTGAAATCGCCGCCCTCGAAGGTTCCCGCGGTAACGCAATCGTATATGGGTATGCCCAGGCGCTGATAAGTCTCGATAGCGCGGAAGGTTTCACCGCGCCGCCACCAGTTCGACATACTGGTAATAATCGCGCCGTAGGGTGTCATCACCGACGAGTCGCGAGCGAAAATCTGGTAAGGCAGCGCCGGGTCCGCTTCGTGCAGGTGCACCTTGACATCGGCCGACTCGTAAGCGGCAATCATTTCAGCGTGCTGGCGTTTTGCGACCTCGGCATCGAAGGTATACTGCCTGCGGATACTCTTCTTCGAAACCGAGCTGGTATTCAGCCACTTGTAGTTATCCGCCGGCCCTAGCAATACGTCCCGTAGCAAACCATATTCGCAATCGACGCCCCAGTCTTGCAAGGCATTGCTGCCACCTGCGGCCGCACGCGAACGTAAACTAAAAGTATCACTCATGATTCCTCCACCCAGGGTAATGTGATCACTAATCAAGCGGCCGAGGCTACCTCCAGACCCACCCGCATGTCAATCATCGCGCGCTTTGAGGCACAATCAGGGCGCCGGAAACATCGGTTGACTTTGCCCAAATTTGTGATCACAATTGCCCGGCAAGCGCTCCCCGGCACATCGTAAAAGGTTTCCAGACATGCATTCCCGGGGTTTATTAATCGCCCCTGCCACACAGAAAAAAATCATGAAAGACTGGATCGAAAAACATCAGATTACCGAAGTCGAATGTATCATTCCCGATCTCGCCGGCGCTGCGCGCGGCAAAATTATGCCCGCTGCAAAATTTACCGGCGCTACCAATTTGCGTATGCCGCAGTCGGTTTTCCTGCAATCGATAAACGGTGAATACCCCGAACTTTACGACGAAATCAATCCGCTTGATGTGGACATGGTATTGCAACCCGATCCCTATACGATTCGCCTCTTACCCTGGGCCAAGGAACCCTCGGCTCAGGTCATCCACGATTGTTTCGACATGGATGGCAAGCCCATAGATATTTCCCCACGCCAGGTGCTGCGACGCGTACTCGCTCTTTACCATGCCGAGGGCTGGAAACCGGTGGTCGCTCCGGAACTCGAGTTTTATTTGTTGCAGCCCAATCTTGATTCGAAACAACCCTTGCTGCCGCCTATCGGTCGCACCGGTCGCGTCGAACGCTCCGGACAATCGTTTAACATCGACGCAATCAATGATTTCGACCCGATGTTCGACGACATGTATGACTTTTGCGAAAGCCAGGGGCTGGAAATAGACACGCTGATCCACGAAGAAGGCATGGGGCAGATGGAAATCAATCTGTTGCATGGCGACCCGCTGGAACTGGCCGACCAGGCTTTCCTGTTCAAGCGCACCGTGCGCGAATCTGCATTCCGTCACGATATGTACGCCACTTTCATGGCCAAGCCGATGGAGAATCAGCCGGGCAGCGCGATGCACATACACCAGAGCGTCGAGGATTTGAAAACCAGCAAAAATATTTTTTCGACTGCCGACGGCAAACCCAATGATTTAATGCTCAGCCATATTGCCGGCCTGCAGCAGTTTCTGCCTGAGGGCATGGCGCTACTGTCGCCCTATGTGAATTCCTATCGACGCATCGTGCGTTCGATGGCCGCCCCGATCAATTTTCACTGGGGCTTCGATAACCGCACTACCGGATTTCGCGTACCCGATAATAACCCGGCGGCTATGCGGGTGGAAAACCGTATCGCCTCTGCCGATGTCAATCCTTACCTGGCGATAGCGACTTCGCTGGCCTGCGGCTATATCGGCATGAAAAACGGCTTGAAGCCAGACCAGCCATTGGCAACCAGCGCCTACGACAAACCGATGCAACTGTCACGCCACTGGTATAGCTCGCTGCAGCGCCTGGCCGATTCTGCCGAACTGCGTGAAGTACTGGGTGACTCATTCGTCGATGTTTACGTCGCCGTCAAGGAAGTCGAATTTGATAATTTTCTCAACGTAATCAGCCCCTGGGAAAGAGAACATTTACTGTTAAAAGTTTAGAACCTGGCAGGAGACTTAAAATGACACAAAACGCAACACAGCAGTTAGCAGGCACCGAAAAATGGCAAAATCTCGACGGCCATCACCTGCACCCTTTTACCAATCCGAATGATTTGAAACAACATCCTGCGCGGATCATTGAATCAGCCAACGGCGTCTACCTGACCGATACCGAGGGCAACCAGTACCTCGACATGATGGCCGGTCTGTGGTGCGTCAACATGGGCTATGGTCAGCAGGATCTGATCAAAGCCGCCAGCGCGCAAATCGAACAATTGCCCTACTACAATGTCTTTTTCAAGACTTCGCACCCGCCAGTGGCCGAACTCTCTGCACTGCTCGCCGAGGTCACCCCTGCACACATGAATCACGCCTTCTTCACCAGCTCCGGCTCTGAAGCAAACGACACCGTACTGCGCATGATATGGCGCTACTGGGATTTGATGGGTAAACCAGAGAAACGTGTTGTTATCAGCCGCAAGAATGCCTATCACGGCTGCACCATTGCTGCGTCCAGCCTCGGCGGTATGGATGAAATGCACCAGCAGGGTGGCATCATCCCCGACATCGTTCATGTTGAACAACCCGACTGGTTTGCCAAACGCTGCGAACTGGGCAAGGATCTCGACAGGGCGGAGTTTGGTCGCAGCGTCGCCAAGTCTATCGCCGACAAGATCGAGGAACTTGGGGTCGATAAAGTGGCTGCATTCATCGCTGAGCCGATACAGGGCGCCGGTGGCGTAATAGTCCCGCCGGAAACCTACTGGCCGGAAGTACAAAAGATCTGCGATCACTACGGCATATTACTGGTCGCCGATGAAGTCATCTGCGGTTTCGGACGTACCGGTGAATGGTTTGGCAGCGACTACTTCAACATCAAGCCGGATCTGATGCCTATCGCCAAGGGATTGTCTTCGGGCTACCTGCCTATCGGCGGCGTCATGGTTTCCGATCGCATCGCCGATGTTCTGATCAACAAGGGCGGCGAATTCAATCACGGCTACACCTATTCCGGGCACCCGGTTTGCGCGGCGGTGGCGGTGGCCAACATCAAGTTGATGCAGCGTGAAAATATCGTTCAAAAAGTTCGCGAGGAAACAGCACCTTATTTGCAAAAGCGTTTTCGCGAACTCGGCGAACACCCGCTGGTGGGCGAAGTCCGTGGCGTCGGCATGTTCGGCGCACTGGAGCTGGTAGAAGACAAGCAGGCTTACCGTAAATTCGACAAGAATCGTCATGTCGGCATCATATGCCGTGACTATTGCTTCGAAAACAATCTGGTGATGCGCGCGGTTGGCGACGCGATGATCATTTCGCCGCCGCTGGTAACCCAGCAGGCCGACATCGACGTCTTCATCGAGCGCGCCTGGAAAAGCCTCGAGCAGACACAGAAAAAGATCGCCTGAGCAGACTGCACTGGCCGATGACTTTCAAGCTTTACCAGGATCGTAGCGACAGCGCCGACTACCCGGATTCTTACTATCACGCGAGCAAGAATCGGGAAATTGAACTGCCGACCCTGCAGGAAAACTGTCGCGCCGATGTCTGTGTTATCGGTGCGGGCTACACCGGTCTCTCTGCGGCACTGCAGCTGGCAAACAAAGGTTACGACGTGGTTTTGCTGGAAGCACGCAAGCCCGGCTGGGGCGCCTCGGGGCGCAATGGTGGCCAACTCTGTAGCGGTCAGCGCAAAGACCAGCTATGGCTGCGAGAGACGGTTGGTGACGATGCCGCCGGACAACTCTGGCAACTGGCAGAGGATGCCAAGGACCTGGCAAAATCACTGATCGCCGAACATGGCATTAATTGCGACCTGAAGCCCGGCATAGCCCACCCCGACCACAAAGCTGCTTACGCGGCCGACACTGCCGCCTATGTCGAACACTTGCAACAAGAGTATGACTACGACGCGATCAGTTACCTGAATCGGGATGAAATGGCGCAGCTGGTCGGCAGCGACGGTTATCACGGCGGCAGCCTCGACATGGGCGCCGGCCATTTACACCCGTTGAACTATGCCCTGGGTCTGACCGAAGCGGCGCGTAAGGCCGGTGTGAAAATCTATCAAAACAGCGCGGTAGAAAGCTACCAGGAAGGCAGTCCGAATCGGGTCTTCTGCGCAAACGCTTCGGTCGATGCCGACCATCTGGTGATTGCCTGCAACGGTTATCTTGGCAAGCTGGACCAGCGCCTGTCGGGCAAAATCATGCCGATTAACAATTTCATCATTGCTACCGAACCACTTAGCAGCGAGCAGCTGGACAGCATCAACCCGCGCGATGTCGCCATCGCTGATTCGCGTTTCGTGGTGAATTATTATCGCCTCTCCGCGGACAAGCGCATGCTCTTCGGTGGCGGCGAAAATTACCGTCAAAACTTCCCCGCTGATATCGCCGGTTTTGTACGCAAACCGATGTTGCAGATATACCCGCAACTGGCCGATACGCGCATCGACTACGCCTGGGGCGGCACGCTTGCGGTGACGCTGAATCGCATGCCGCACTTCGGCAGGCTCGGCAATAACAGCACTTATTTTGCGCAGGGGTATTCCGGACAGGGTGTTGCCATGGCGACGCTGGCAGGCAAGTTGATCGCTGACGCTATCGCCGGCGAAGCAGAAAAGTTTGATTTATTCGGCAGAATCCCGACACGCAGCTTTCCCGGTGGCGACTGGTTGCGCTGGCCCGGGCTGGTTCTCGGTATGAGTTACTACGCGCTGCGCGATCGCTTCTAGTTAGCCGCCTTCATCGCCAGCATCTGCTCTATCAAAATGTCGTTTTGCAGTTGCAGGTGGTAACCCTGGCTGTCCAGATTTTCGAGGACTTCAGCAGCATCTTCCCTGGCCAGTTTACGCTCCTCGTCGAGCTCGAAGCTGAAGCTGAATTCCGGTTCGCCGAATACGCGTAACAAGTCTTCCGGCACTACCGAAAAATCATCTTTGTCCTGCAGGTATAAATAAGTATCGACTTTTCGATTGCTACGATAAATATGACATTGCATCTCTTATAGAGTCCTTCGCTTACCACGTATTGGCCGGCATATTACCACGTAAGCCCGGGGGTGGCATTAGCTGCCCCCGGGCTTCTTGCTGCAAGTTTAATTGGCGCGGGTGAATTCCGGGTAAGCTTCCATGCCGCATTCGGATAAATCGACACCATCGTATTCCTCTTCCTCGCTGACGCGTATGCCCATGACTTGTTTGAGCAGGAACCAGACCAGCAAGCTGGCACCGAACACCCAGACAAATATAGTCAAGGCACCGACCAGTTGTCCGACGAAACTGGCGCCTTCGTTGGTCAAGGGTACCGCCATCAGACCCCAGAATCCGACCACGCCGTGTACCGAAATAGCACCTACCGGATCATCGATACGCAGCTTGTCCAGAGCGACGATGGAGAACACCACGATAACGCCACCTACCGCGCCGATCATGGTTGCAGACAGTGCTGACGGTGTCGAAGGTTCGGCGGTAATTGCCACCAGGCCGGCGAGCGCGCCGTTCAGAATCATGGTCAGGTCAGCCTTGCCGAATAACATCCGTGCCAGCAGCATCGCCGCGACCACGCCGCCAGCCGCCGCCGCGTTGGTGTTGAGAAACACCATAGCCACCGAATTGGCGCTGGCGATATCGCCCAGCTTCAGCACCGAGCCACCGTTGAATCCGAACCAGCCCATCCACAGGATGAAGGTACCCAGCGTGGCCAGCGGCATGTTGG
>CAXBMV010000168.1:0-6549 GCA_963976575.1 uncultured Gammaproteobacteria bacterium
AGGCGCGGAATAATACGCTGATCAAAATTGATCGTCAATTGAATAACCGAGGATATTATCTTTGCTTAACTCCGTCGCCAGCGGCTTCCACCGGCATGGTCCTCGATAACAATCCCGGCTTCGCTTAGTTGCTCACGAATCTGGTCTGCCTTGGCCCAGTCCTTACCTGCGCGTGCCTGCAGACGCTGCTCGATCAAATCCTCGATTTCGCTATCGCTGAGCCCCGTTTCCTGACCGACCTGTGATTTCAGGAAAGTCTCGGCATCGCTCTGCAATAAACCGATAATCCCTCCGAGATAGCGTAACAGGCTGGCCAGACTATGCTGTTGTTGCTGATTCTCGCTACTGGCGCGGTTAATATCTCGTGCCAGGTCGAAAAGCACCGCAACCGCATTTGCAGTATTAAAATCATCACACAGAGCCGCTTCAAACCTTTGCTGATAGTCACTGCCTGCCGGTATCTCAGTCTCTTTCTTGCCCAGCATTGCGGAATATAACCTTTGCAGCGCTGCGCGCGCATTATCCAATTGGTCCTCGGAGTAATTAAGCTGACTGCGATAATGGCTGCTGATGATGAAATAGCGAATCTCCTCTGCCTTGTAATCTTTAAGCACATCGCGCAGGACAAAGAAATTGCCCAGGGATTTGGACATTTTCTCTTCGTTAACACGCACGAAACCATTGTGCATCCAGGTATTGACAAACTTTTCACCGGTGCAGCATTCGCTTTGCGCAATTTCATTTTCGTGGTGGGGAAACTGCAGATCCTGGCCTCCGCCATGTATATCGAAGTGATTCCCCAGCAAGCTGGTGGACATCGCCGAGCATTCGATATGCCAGCCAGGGCGACCATTGCCGTAGTCCGATGGCCAGTTGGGTTCGCCGGGCTTGGCGGCTTTCCATAGCACAAAGTCGAGCGGATCCTGTTTCCCCTGGTCAACCTCGACGCGCTCTCCGGCACGCAACTCGTCTATTTTCTTTCCGGAAAGCTGACCATAGTCGTCAAATTTTGCCACCGAAAAATACACATCACCATTGTCGGAAAGATAGGCATAGCCCTTATCCACCAGACCGGCAATCATATCCAGTATCGGCCCAATGGTATCGGTGGCTCGCGGCTCCTGATCGGGTCGCAATACACCCAGGGCATCGGAATCCTCGTGCATCGCACGAATAAAACGTTCCGTCAAATGCCCGTATTCTTCCTTATTTTCAATCGCACGCTGAATTATCTTGTCATCGATATCGGTGATATTGCGAACATAAGTCACTTCATAACCGAGGTGCTTTAAAAAACGGTAAACCACGTCGAATACAACCAGCACCCGCGCATGGCCTATGTGACAGTAGTCGTAAACAGTCATGCCACAGACATACATGCGCACCTGTCCCGCGACTATGGGTTCAAATACTTCTTTTTTTCGACTTAAGCTATTGTAAATCTTCAGCATTGATTCGCCTGGTTTCTCATTTCGGGTAGGGAGGTTAACGCCGGTAGAGTGTAAAAGAAGCCCTGCCCCAGTGGAACCGAAAAATGCTGTCTTGCTTCCAAATGCTTCGAAAAATCATGTAGAATTCGCAAGCTCTTAAATCAACCGGATTGCTGATGACTCAAAAGCTACTCCCGATTGCGGTGGTACTCGCAGCTATTCTATCCCTGGTTTTTTTTTCCAACTTCAAAGGTAACCAAATAATGACTGAAACGACTGCCAGCAACCCCAGCGTAGTTCTCGAGACCAGCATGGGCAATATTGTCATCGAACTGGACATGCAAAATGCACCCAACACCAGCGAAAACTTCCTCGCTTATGTCGATGACGGTTATTTCGCCGATACTACTTTTCACCGCGTCATTCCAAACTTCATGATTCAGGGTGGCGGACTGACTGAAGACATGAGCGACAAACCGAGCAAACGCGCAGCGATTCAAAACGAAGCCAACAACGGACTGAAAAATGATCGTGGCACGCTTGCCATGGCGCGTACCGGCGACCCGCATTCGGCTACTTCACAGTTTTTCATCAATCACGCCGACAATGCTTTTCTGAATTTCAGCAGCGAGTCAATGCAGGGCTGGGGTTATGCCGTATTTGCCAGGGTAACCGAGGGTATGGAAGTAGTCGACGCCATTGCCAAGGTTCCCACCGGTAACAAAGGCGGTCACGAAAATGTGCCTGTTGAAACCATTACCATCACCTCGGCAAGCCGACAGTAAGGCAAGGCGACAGTCCCGTGGCTGACGAATACCTTTTCATTTCCGATTGCCATCTGCAAGCTTCGCGGCCGGACATCAGTGCGGCCCTGACGGAATTCCTGGATATGCGTGCCATGCGGGCACGTTGCCTGTATATACTCGGTGACTTGTTCGAAGTCTGGCTGGGAGACGATGATCGGCCTGAAGAGATAAACCCGGTCATTGAATCCCTGCAGCGCGTGGCGCAATACTGCGAAGTATTTTTCATGGTGGGTAACCGTGACTTTCTGCTCGGTAGAGAATTTTCCGAGAAAATTGGTATGACGCTGCTGAACGAACCCGAACGCATCGAGCTGGGCCAACAGTCACTGCTGTTAATCCACGGCGACAGCCTGTGTAGCGACGATGTCGACTACCAGGCATTCAGGAAAATGGTGCGAGAACCTAAATGGCAGAACGAGTTTCTCGCCAAGCCATTGCAACAACGCCATCAAATAGCCGCACAGTTACGCCGCGACAGTGCTGCGGCTATGGTGACGAAAGCGGTGGAAATCATGGACGTGAATCAACAGGCCGTGGCCCAGTGTTTTCAGGACTACGATGTCGACAGCATTATTCACGGCCATACTCATAGACCGGCAATCCATCGCTACGCCAACGATCTCACTCGCTACGTGCTGGGAGACTGGAATCCTGGACCGAGTGTACTGAGCTGGAATGAAACAGCGGGTTTCGAACTGGAAGACGCCCGCGTCAAGCCCGTCCAAGCTGCTCGATAAGTTCGAGCTCGGAGCGCTCAAAGCCCGCCTCAAGCCTGGCGGCATGGTTAAAAGGTCCGCGTAATCTACCTCCCAGATAACAGGCTACCAAATCCTGGAAAGTCTGTTTAGCGTCAAGACCCCGCTGTTGGCACAGATAGTCGTACCAGTGGTTACCTATACGCACATGACCAATTTCATCCTGCAGAATTACAGCGAGTATTTCTGCCGCATTACTGTCTTCAGCCTGGTTAAACTTGTCTATCATCGCCGGGGTAACATCAAGACCACGCGCTTCCATCACCCTGGGTACCAGAGCCATTCGATGCAAAACATCATCGCGCGTCTTACAAACCATATCCCATAACCCGCTATGCGCCTGAATCGCGCCGTAAAAACTGCCGCGACTGAGCAATGCTTCGTTTAACAAAGCGAAATGTCGTGCCTCGTCAGCTGCAACCGCAAGCCAGTCACGGACATATTCAGCCGGCATATCACGAAACCGGTATACCGCGTCAAGAGCGATATTGATCGCATTGAACTCGATGTGTGCCACCGCATGCAGCAGGCAGATACGGCCCTGTTCGGTTGCGCTGCTGCGCTGCTTTAGCTTTCGCGGATCGACCAGCAGCGGTTGCTCGGGCCGCCCCGGATCATCGATGGCGAGTAACGGTGCTATCGCCGCCCTGCCGAGTAAACCCATATCCCAGTCAGCCTGTAATTGCCGAACCTGATCGCACTTTAATTCGCTTACCGGCTGCAGCAGCGCAGCCTCTACCTGCTGATACAGGTTCATGCCGCATCCAGGCCGCGGCTGAGGTCGGCAATTATATCCTCGATGTTTTCCAGACCGACAGCGATACGCAGTAAACCTTCGCTGATTCCGGAGTTTGATTTCATTTCGTCGCTCAACCGGCCATGAGTGGTTGTTGCCGGGTGTGTGATAGTAGTCTTGACGTCTCCCAAATTAGCGGTAATAGACAACATTTGGCAATGGTCGATTACTTTCCAGGCCCGCTCCCGCGCACCGCTGACCACGAACGAAACCACGCCGCCAAAGCCACGCTGTTGTCGACAGGCAAGCTCATGCTGCGGATGCGATTCCAGGCCAGGATGGTAAACCTGTTTGACACGGGGATGCCGGGTTAAGAAATTGGCCAGCTCCATTGCCTGTCGCGAGTGCGCCTCCATACGCAGACTGAGTGTTTCCAGGCCTTTTAAGGCAACCCAGGCATTAAACGGACTCATGGTTGGACCGGTACTGCGAATAACGCCGAAGATTTCTTCACCCACCAACTGCTGGTTACCTACCACAGCGCCGCCAACGGTTCGTCCCTGGCCATCCAGATACTTGGTTGCAGAGTGCACGATTAGGTCGGCACCCAGGGCCAGCGGACGTTGCAGCGCCGGGGTACAAAAACAATTATCGACCACCAACAGGCAACCGTTTTCATGGGCCAGGTCGGCAAGCGCCTGGATATCGGCAATTTGGGTGAGAGGGTTCGAAGGCGTTTCCAGAAACAGCAACCGGGTGTTCTTGCGTATCGCTTTTTTCCAGGCTTGCAGATCGGTTAGGTCGACGTAACTGGTTTCAATACCAAAACGCGGCAGATATTTTTCGAATAACACCGTAGTGGTGCCGAAAATTGATAAGGAACTCAGTATATGGTCGCCGGATTTCAGCAAGCCGACACATATGCTCATGATGGCCGACATACCGGAAGCGGTAGCCACGCAGGCTTCGCCACCTTCCATCGCTGCAAGTCGTTTCTCGAAAGCCTGGGTGGTGGGATTGGTGAAGCGGGCGTAAATATTCCCGGGCTCCTCTCCTGAAAAGCGCGCCGCCGCCTGTGCTGCATTATCGAAAACAAAGCTCGAGGTGGCGAATATTGCTTCGCTATGTTCGTTTTCAGAAGTGCGATTATGTCCGCTTCGAATAGCGAGTGTATCGAAGCCTAAGTTATCTTCTAGCATTGGAATACTGCTCCACAAAAATAACTCGGAAGGGGGATTCAGCAACCAACGGGGATCGGGGCCACCCTCTTTAGCAAATTTATACTGCGAAACCTGATTCTGGTGTCGCTGGCGCCTGCAAGCCGAGAAACAAATCAGCGCCGATCAGGCACATTAAGCATTCACCGTGCCAATGTCAATATTGAAAAAAAGCGGGTTGTTACGACTAGCGGATTATGACGAGATCGTTGATCAGCACCTGATCAAATAATGCAATTACGTCGTCGTTTTTCATTCTGATACAGCCGCCGGAAACCGCCTGGCCAATGCGTTTTTCGTCAGATGTACCATGAATATAAATATAACGGGAAAATGTGTCGTACACGCCTCCACGATTAACGCCTTCTTCGAGTCCGTCCAACCAGAGTATACGCGAGGTTATTTCGTCCTCATCCCGGTTATCCATATGCTTTACGACTTTTCCGCTGGGTTCCCTCGCCTTGAATACTGCCCCGAGCGGTTGCCCACCACCAATTTTCTGTCGAATACGATGAATACCGAAAGGTGTTTGCAGTGAGTCGAGTCGATTGCCTATACCTTTAGCTGCCGTTGATACCGGAAAGCGCAGGTTATCGGCGGCATCTAAGTTTATCCAGTCGAGCCGCTGTTTCGAAGAATCTATCAGAATAAAAGGACGTTCATCTGCAAGCGCAGGGTCACCTTGTAATTTACTGGCGACTTCGCGATTGAGGTCTTGCCAGCGCATCAGGCGTTATTATGCAATTCCATGCCTACCACAGTTAATTGATCATCGACGTCGTCCAGTGCCGAATTATTACGTAAATTACTGATTTTATTCAAATAGTCATCATCGATTGTCTTCGTGACATAGCGCCCGTTAAAGCAGGAACAATCAAATTCCTCGATCGCACGATTTCCTTTTTGCACCGCGTCGATCAAGTCTTCGAGGTCCTGATAAATCAACCAGTCAGCGCCGATAAACCCGGCAATTTCCTCCTCGCTGCGCTCATGGGCAATGAGCTCGTCCGCTGCCGGCATATCGATACCGTAAACATTAGGATAACGCACCGGTGGCGCCGCCGAGGCGAGATACACCTTGTTGGCACCGGCCTCGCGGGCCATCTGAATAATTTGCTGAGAGGTTGTACCGCGCACGATTGAATCATCGACCAGCAATACATTCTTACCCTTGAATTCAATGTCGATAGGATTCAATTTTCGACGCACCGATTTCCTGCGCAGTGTTTGCCCCGGCATGATAAAGGTTCTGCCGATATAGCGGTTCTTGATGAATCCCTCGCGAAACTTGACGCCGAGATGAAAGGCCAGTTCCATCGCCGCCGGCCGGCTGGATTCAGGGATGGGTATTACCACATCGATATCGTGTTCCGGCATTTGTCGAAGTATCTTGCGTGCCAACTTGACTCCCATACGCAGCCTGGCCTTGTACACGTAGATATCATCGATAATCGAATCCGGGCGTGCCAGATAAACAAACTCGAAGATACAGGGATTGAGCCTGGCATTCTGTGCGCATTGCTGCAGGAATATCTGCCCCTGATTGTCTATATAAATAGCCTCTCCGGGCTTGAGATCTGCGATCAGGTCGAATCCAGATGTTTG
>CAXBMV010000169.1:0-6534 GCA_963976575.1 uncultured Gammaproteobacteria bacterium
TTTTCCTGGTAAACCTTTTCCAGTGCAGACAGGATTTTGTCGATGATCTTGACCAGGTCCAGTGGTTTGTTAATTCTGACGTCGGCAACACTGCTGGCTTTTTGCAACTGATAAGAAACTATCTGGTTCATGCGATCGGTTTGTTCGCGCAGGGTTTCGAGCTGCGCTGATTGCAGCTTCGGCTGGTCCGCCAGCCCGGTCAATACCGCAAGTGGCGTCTTCAGGCTATGCGCCAGGTCATCCATTGCATTGCGGTATCTTTGTCGTTGAAACTCCTCTCTTTTCAACAGGATATTCAGATTCTCGGTGAGCGGCTTGATTTCGTCCGGGTAGTTTTCCTCGAAACCCGATTGCTTCTGATCCTCGATCGCCTTGATTTCCAACCCGAGTTGTTTCAGCGGCTGCAGACTCCAGCGCGTCACCAGATACATGATCAGCAGGAGTAATGTGGTGGTGATGATCAGCCAGGCCCACAGGGTTTGCCTGAAGCGATCCAATTGGGCAAAGTAATCGCCAGCCTCTCGCCAGACGACGACATCGTAACGCTGTAGCTGTTCCTGCGTATCCGGCCATTGTATGGCGAAACCGAGTCGAAAAAATGCTTTCGCCTGGTACTCCAGCGTTTCGAAACGCCAGTCACCCACCGCCATCGACTGGACGCCGGGCAATTCTGCATGCAGCGAGTCGGATCGCCAGATCTCGCGCTTTTCCCTGTCGTACAGGAGCGCGTATAAACCCGAGTTCCTGGTGATCAGGCTGGGTTCAAACAAGCGGTCATTGGATACACGGATACCCTGTCCGGAAGCATCGCGATCGATGGCCGCAAGCAAGCTGTATATCATCAATTGCAAGCCATCCTCTTCAGCCTGCAAAGCGCGTTTCACCACTGCACGCTCCAGAGCGATCGCTGTTAATACCATGAAAATCACCAGTACCACCATGGATACCAGCGTTAACCGCGATTTAATCGATTTCACATTTAACCTTCGGCGCGTTGCAGCGTGAAACGATAACCTCGGCCTCTCAGTGTTTCAATGGGTTTTAAATCTTCGTCGGGATCGAGTTTTTGACGCAACCTGCGAATAAAGACCTCGATTACATTGCTGTCGTTGTCGGCCTCGTCATCATATAAATGCTCGGTCAGCACCGTTTTAGAAATAACCTCACCGGCGTGCATCATCAGGTATTCGAGAACCTTGTACTCGTATGCGGTTAAATCCAGCTCACGATCATCTACGTAAGTTCTCTGCGTGGCCGTGTCCAGGCTTACCGGTACACAGACTATGCGCGAATCGGACCAACCCGAGGCACGCCGTATGAGTACGCGAATACGCGCCATCATTTCCTCGTGATGGAAAGGTTTGACGAGGTAATCATCCGCACCGGCGTCAAGCCCTTCTACTTTATCCTGCCAACGACCGCGTGCAGTGAGTATCAGTATTGGCAGATTAATACCCTGATCACGAATCCGGTTTATGACTTCCAGACCCGACATCTTCGGCAAGCCCAGATCGATAATGGCGACATCGGCCGGGTACTCCTGTACCAGGTAAAGACCATCGTCGCCATTGTCGGCCGAATCTACCGCAAACCCCTCGGCTTTTAGTCGATCAACGATTTGCTGTTGAATATCTATATCGTCTTCGATGACTATCGCGCGCATAAGTTTTCTCTTTGTTGCGATTTCAGGAATTAAATCACAGGTGAAAATTCAATGCGCATCTTAATACGCTTGCCCGGGTGGTAGGGCATTTCAAGCTGAAAGCGCTGGCCGCGGAACTTGTAAGTTACATCGTAGCCATCCAGAACTTCCTCATAGCTCACCTGATGGCGAACATCACACTGCTCGCGATAACCAGCAATCGTGGTTTGCGAGGTATGGCTTTTGCCGTTAACCGCGTCGTGCCCCACCTGCGCACCGATCATGGTACCCACCGCGGTGGCCAGCTTGTTACCCCTGCCCTGGCCGAACTGGTGACCGATAATGCCACCGATCAAGCCACCGGCAAGCATGCCACCGGCAGAATTCGAACGTCTGTTCTCGGTATGGTATACCGGCTCGTCCCAGCACTCGCGCACTGGGTTTGAAACCCTGACTTCACGGTACAGCGGCTGCACATTGACTACCTTGGCATATTCAAAAGATTGCTGTTGACGCTCGGACTTGTGCTTTTTATGGCCAGCCTTCGATTCGCCAGCACCGGCGGCGGTGGCAAAAACTATGAGTGCGATAGCGATACTTGATTGAACAGTTTTCATTCCAGTCTCCTGGTGGTTTCACAATGACTGGCAATATAGACCGGATTAACTGAATCAAAGCTTAACGCAGGGGCAGGACCAGAAAACTGCGAATTAATTACCCCGCAAATGATACCAGCCGGCCAGGCAGGTACCCACGGGGCCGCTCTCAGTCGCGTCGCAACTTGTCGTTGAGCGCGATCGGTGTCGGATAACGCGCGACAATGTAGTATGAAGAAAAAACGAAACTGGCCAGCGTAGCAATCTGAATCAGGTAGGATACTTCGTCGCGGATAATGGCTAGCTCTGTTGCCATCACCGCTATCAGCAATGAAAACTCGCTCATTTGCCCGAGCCGCATGGCGATCTCGGTGCCACGTTCGGTGGATTTCATCGTCAACCGCATCAACAGTCGATACAACAGCGGTTTGATCACTATCGCCAGCAGACTCAGTCCCAGCGCTGCCAGCCAGATTTGTGGCAACACGCCCAGGTTAAAATTAGCGCCCAGCGCGACAAAGAAAATAATCAGGAAAAAATCGCGCAGCGGTTTCAGGTTCTCGGCTATGAACAGCGCGATCGGGCTGCGCGCCAGTGATACACCGGCGATGAAGGCCCCAATTTCATAAGACAAGCCCATTTGCTCGGCGGCTTCCGCCAGACCAAGACACCAACCCACTGCGAGTAGAAAAATATACTCCTGGATTCTGTCGAAGCGAGCGATCAGTTTCGACAATAGATATTTTTCCAGCAGGTAGGCCGCGATCACCAGCAACGGCAGCGCCAGCACCGGCTTGCTCATCGCCAGCCAGCCGACATCCGAGCTGGCGCTACCCTCGATGATTAACAACAGGAATATCGCGATGATGTCCTGCAGCAATAAAATACTGATGATGACTTCACCGGTGCGCTGGTGATGCAGCACCGTAGTCGGGATCAGCTTCAAGCCAATAATGGTACTGGAAAATATCAGCGTACTGCCGATGATCAGGGCTTCCGTCATGCTGTAACCAAACATCAAGCTATAGGTGAAACCCAGGCCCAACAAGACCAGCGAGCTGGTGCCGGTAATCAAGGTGGTTTCTCCGGCGAGGCGAATCAGCTCCTGCGGATGCAGATTCAAGCCCAGCAGAAACAGCAGGAAGACAATGCCGACATTGGCAATGTCCTGGATCAGGCTGACGTCTCCGATCAGGTTAAAACCCCAGGGACCAATCAACAGGCCGAGGCCGATATAGGCAACAATCAACGACTGGCGAACACTCAGCGCCAGCGTCGCCAGGATCGCGGCACCGCTAAAAATCAGAAAAAGAATATAGACAATCGACGTGTCTTCCATAGGTAATCCGGCTGCTTCGATAGTTAACTTCCTGTGATAACGGATTTTAACACGCAAGGCGAGGCGCTTATGCTTGATTTTTCAAAGTGATTGCCTAAGCTTGTCGGCTCCTGAAAAGACGAAGACTTACGCCGTGCTGGCACTGGATATTACAAATTTACAGAAAACTTACGCGAGTGGCCTGGAAGCGCTCAAGGGCATAGACCTGCATGTCGAGGAAGGTGATTTTTTTGCGCTGCTCGGTCCCAACGGTGCTGGAAAGTCGACCTGCATAGGCGTTATTTCCAGTCTCGTGCAAAAAACCGGAGGTGAAGTCAAAATATTCAATCATTCTATCGATGACGACTTTATCCTCGCCAAGTCTTTGCTTGGCTCGGTTCCACAGGAATTTAATTTCAACACTTTCGAACCGGTGCAGGAAATCGTCATCAACCAGGGTGGCTTTTACGGTGTGCCCAAGCGAATCGCGAAACAGGAAAGCGAGCATTACCTGAAACAGCTAGGCCTTTGGCAGCACCGCAAGCAGCAGGCCAGGAACCTCTCGGGTGGTATGAAACGTCGCCTGATGATTGCTCGCGCACTGGTGCATAAACCGCGCCTGCTGATACTCGACGAACCTACCGCAGGTGTCGATATTGAACTGCGAAGGTCCATGTGGGATTTTCTCGAGCAGATCAACAATCAGGGCACCACCATTATTCTGACAACCCACTACCTCGAAGAAGCGGAACGCATGTGCCGAAATGTCGCAATTATAGACGAGGGCAGAATCATCCAGGATAGCAGCATGGAAAGCCTGCTCGAAAAACTCAACAGCGAAACCTTTGTGCTGTACCTGCGCGACGAGCTGATAAAACCACCCCTACTCGAAGGTTTTGGCCGGGTTGCCAGGCTGAATCATCATAGCCTCGAAGTCGAAGTGCCCGACACGCGATCCTTGAACGATTTAATCCACCAGCTGGATGCACAGAAAATTGTTGTCGAACGTATACGCAACAAGGTGAATCGACTGGAGGAACTGTTTGTCAAGATGACGACAAAATCGACTACAACAGAGATCGGCAGCCATGTGGCATAGATTCTGGATTGCCTACCTGACCATAGCGCGCAAGGAAATTCTGCGTTTTACCCGCATCTGGGTGCAAACCATCATACCGCCGGCGGTGATGGTGGCACTCTATTTCGTCATTTTCGGCAAGCTCATCGGCGAACGCATCGGCGACATGGATGGCATGCTCTACGTCGACTTCCTCATGCCCGGGTTGGTGATGATGTCCATTATCACCAACTCTTACACCAATGTTGTGTCGTCCTTCTACGGTGCCAAATACTCACGCCATATCGAAGAGATGCAAATTGCGCCGGTACCGGACATGGTCATACTGCTGGGTTTCGTCACCGGTGGCGTGGCGCGAGGTCTCTGCGTCGGTATTTCGGTTACGCTGGTGTCGATGTTTTTCACCGAGTTTAGCGTGTACAACCCACTGGTAGTCCTGTTGGTCGCGGTATTAACATCCAGCCTGTTCTCGCTCGCTGGTTTGATCAACGGAATATTTGCCAACAGTTTTGATGACGTCACCGTTATTCCGACCTTTGTGCTCACCCCACTGACTTATCTCGGTGGCATATTTTACTCGATCAAGCTACTACCCGACTTCTGGCAACAGGCCTCGTTGATCAACCCTATCCTCTATATGGTGAACAGTTTTCGCTACGGATTTCGCGGCATCAGCGACATCGACTTATCCACCGCCCTGCTGGTCATCCTGTTTTTCAATGTGCTGCTGTTCATGGTCTGCCTCGGTCTGTTGAAACGCGGCACCGGTATCCGCCAGTAATGCAGCTCATAGATGTCGGTGTCAACCTGACCAATAAAAGCCTGTTACAGGATATAGACGGCGTGTTGGCGCGGGCACAACTGGCCGGCGTCGAACAAATGGTGGTCACGGGTACCAGCATTGCGGAAAGCAGCGAAGCCATTTCACTTTGCGAAAGCTTTCCCGGACGATTATTCGCCACCTGCGGCATGCACCCGCATCATGCCAGCGACTGGAATGAGACCAGCTTTAGCGAACTGGAAGCGTTGGCGCAGCATGACTGTGTACGCGCGATAGGCGAAACCGGGCTCGACTTCAACCGTAACTACTCGCCACCCGCCGAACAGGAACAAGCCTTCCGCGGTCAGATGGAACTGGCGATAGCACTGGGTAAACCACTGTTTTGCCATCAGCGCGACGCCCACCAGCGCTTTCTCGGCCTGCTCGGCGAATACCGCGAATCGATCAGCAACCTGGTAGTCCACTGCTTTACCGATAGCCGGGAGGCCTTGATGGATTATCTTGAGCTCGATTGTTACATCGGCATAACCGGCTGGATATGCGACGAACGCCGCGGTCAAGAGCTGCAACAACTGGTCAAGTTGATTCCCGCCGATAGGCTCCTGCTGGAAACCGATGCCCCTTATTTATTACCGCGAGACCTCGACCCCAGGCCGCGCAGTCGTATCAACGAACCCGCCTATCTACCCCATATCCTCGCGAGCGTTGCGCGACACCAACAAAAACCGGCGGAACTGCTGGCCCTTGAATGCCTGCAGAACAGCCGTCGTTTCTTCGCATTACCGTCAGCTGCCCCTGCCGCTATGGCCTGAAGCCCTTTATTTAGCGACGTCTGTCTGAAATTAGCGGCAATAATCAGAAAAACTCATTACAAGCCACCAAAACCGGACTACAATCAGTTGACAACGGACGACCCCCCGCGCTGTTAAATGATGAACGATCAGGTAAAACTCAATTTTTTCGCCTCTACGCCCGAAGCCTGTAGCTATCTAGCGGATCGTAAGTCAGTGAGTGCCTTTGCCAATCCCAATATGGATATGGATATGGGTACCTATAACGAATTAATCCAGCATGGCTTTCGCCGATCCGGCGGCTATATTTACCGTCCACATTGCCCCA
>CAXBMV010000170.1:0-6530 GCA_963976575.1 uncultured Gammaproteobacteria bacterium
GTTGCAGCCCAGTTTTATATAAGCTTCCATCAATTGTTTCGCTTCATTCATTTCGCGAGTCGCCATGGGGTCGCGCACCGACAGGTCATTCAACGAAACCAGTCCATTGTTGGTCCAGCTCGGTACCGCTAGACTGGCGCCATGTTCGAGCATGTAATGGATGAAATCGAGGTGCGCCCTGCCGCTGTAAAAACAGGCATCGATATGGGCAAAGCTGATATCGATCAGGCTTTGTGCCTGGTCGATTTCGGCGGCGGCGACGATGGTTTGCATCGCGAATTGCATCGCCTTGCCCTGCTGCCCGCGCATCCGGGCCTGGTCCTGCTCACTCAACTGCAGTGTTTGCGCCATAGCTGATTACCAGTCGATTTGGCGGCGATTGCGAAAATAGCCGCCGCTGGTTTTCAATCCCGGCTCGGTAGCCAGCCATACCGTGGTATCAACCCCCTGCTCCACCGACAGCTCGGCGTTTTCTCCCCCCATATCGGTACGTACCCAGCCCGGGCATACCGAGTTGATCTTGAGTTCCGCCGCATCCAGCTCAGCCGCATAAATCGTGGTAACGGCGTTCAGCGCGGTCTTCGATATGCGGTAGCCCGGATAGTGCCCACCCATGTCGCTGAGTTGTCCCATGCCCGAGGAAATATTGACGATACGCGCCTGTTTCGATCTGCGCATCAGTGGCAGCATTGCGTTAATCAACATGACCACGGCTATGCAGTTCACCTCCAGGCTGCTTTTCAATATGTCTGCACTGGTGTCGCAAATACTGGCCGCCTCGCCCAGCTTGCCATCGATCAGGATACCAGCATTGTTGATGAGCACATCAAGCTGTCCATAGTCGTCCTCGATCTTGCTGGCCAGGGCGGTTATGTCGTTGGCAGCAGTGACATCCAGTTGCACCGCTTCGATATTCGCCTGGCCCAATGCTGATACCGCCACCCTGCCCCTCTCGAGATCGCGACTACCCAGCAATACCCGGTAACCCCGGCTTGCCAGTGCAGCACAGGTTGCCAGGCCGAGGCCGCGATTGCCTCCGCTTATCAATGCCAGGCCAGGTTCCTGCATAATCATTCTCCAGTCTGCTTCGAGCCAGTTTAGCCTGGCCGACAATAAAAATATTAGTCAAAAGGCTACAAAAATTTCTCAGTAAGTTTACTATATGCGCCTGCAAAATCGACGTGATTAATCACCAGACCAGGGAACCGGATTCATCGTGCCTAACCAAGAAACTGTCACCCCCAAGCCGAGACTCTGGCTAAGAATTTTATTCGTACTATTTTTGCTCGCCGCCATCGCCGGCTCGCTGGCCTACACCAAGTTCCTGCAATTTGGCGAAATGGCCGCCCAGGGCAGTGTAGCGCCGCCTCCAATCAGCGTAACTGTTGCCGAGGCCGTAGCCACTCAGTGGCAGAGACAGCTGCCCGCGATAGGCACACTGGTATCAAGCCAGGCGGTAGAAATAACCAGCGAAGTAGCAGGTGTCATTTCTTCCATCAATTTCAAATCGGGTGAAGAAGTCGCCGCCGCCACCTTGATTGTCGAACTGGATAATCGCACCGAAATGGCCACTCTGGAGGCAACGCGCGCGCAGTACAATTCGGAAAAACGCAAATACGAGCGTCTGTTAAAGCTGAAGGACCAGGCCTTCGCCACCACCAACGACATCGACAATCAGGCCTCGCTGGTAGAAATTGCCGAGGCTCAGATCAATGTCGCCAGAGCGGCGCTTTCGAAGAAGCGCATCTTCGCGCCTTTTTCAGGACGGCTGGGCATAAACCGGGTCGACTTAGGCGAGTACATAGCCCCGGGCATCAGCATAGTCTCACTGCAATCGCTGGACAGTCTGTTTCTTGATTTCACCCTGCCTGAAAGCAATTTCAACGATCTTGCGGTCGGGCAGCCTATCAGCTTCAAGGTGCGCTCTTACCCCGACAAGACCTTTGCTGCGAAGATCCAGGCCTGGAGCCCCGAACTGGATGCAAGCACACGCAATGTTGCCGTACGCGCACTGGTCGACAATCGCGAACGATTGCTGGCACCGGGCATGTTTGCCGAGATGCAGGTAGTTTCAAAACGCCAGCAAAGCGTTATCGCGGTGCCGGAAACCTCGATTTTTTATAATATCTACGGCGAGGCAGCCTACGTGCTGGAATTGCCGGAAAACAGTGACGCTGGTGAATCTACAGTTTATCAGCTGGCTGCACGACAGCTGCGCGTAGCCTATCGCCAGGACGGCATAGCCGGGGTGATCAGTGGACTCGATGCTGGCGACAAGGTGGTGACGGCAGGTCAGTTAAAACTCTATCCCAGCCTGAGGGTCAGCATCGTGCCGGATGTGCCCGAGTTCAAAGCCAGCAATAGTAATCAATAAACCATGTTTACCGATTATTTTATAAAACGTCCGGTGCTGGCGCTGGTCATCAGCACGATGATCGTACTGCTTGGTGCGCAGGCTTTTTTTGATGTCCAGGTGCGCCAGTATCCCGAGCTGGAAACCTCGGTCATCAATATTACAACCGCCTACCCCGGTGCCAGCGCAGAGCTGATCCAGGGCTTCATCAGCACACCGGTGCAGCAGGCAGTATCCAGCACTGCCGGGGTCGATTACGTGCGCTCCAGCAGTCGCAATAGCGTTTCCACGGTCGAAGTGCATATGAAACTCGGCATCGATGCCGATGCCGCGCTGACCGAGGTGAGCACCAAGGTTTCCTCTATTCGTGGCGAATTGCCCGGCGAATCCGAAGACCCGATTATCGCCAAGCAGTCGGCTGTGGGATTTGCATTGGCCTATTACAGTTTTTACAGCGAAACCCTGAGCGATGTCGAGGTTACCGATTACCTGTTGCGCACCATCCAACCTGCACTATCCACCGTAAAAGGCGTCGCCCAGGCAGAAATCCTCGGTGGCAAAACCTATTCGATGCGCATCTGGATGGATCCCGTCCGCATGGCGGCGCTGAAGGTATCTGCTGCCGATATTGTCAGCGCGATTGGCGCCGATAATTATCAGTCAGCCGCAGGACAAACCCGCGGCAATCTGGTGCAAACCAACGTCAACGCGGTTACCGATACCAGCAACCCCAAGGTGTTCGAGCGTTTCATCATCCGCGAAGAAGGCAATAACAAGGTCAGACTCGGCGACGTCGCCGACGTCGAACTGGGAGCCGAAAACTATGATTCACTGGTCATGTTCGACAATGTCCCGTCGATATATATCGGCATAAACGGTACTTCCGACGGCAACCCGTTGACGACGATAAAATTGGTGACCGCCAAACTCGACGAAATGAAAAATTCGTTTCCACCAGGACTCAAGTACGCCATCGCCTATGATTCCACCGAATTCATTCAAGCCTCGATCAACGAAGTCATACTCACCCTGGCCCAGGCTTCGGTCATCGTCGTAATCGTCATCTTTTTATTCCTCGGATCCCTGCGCTCCACCTTGATCCCGCTGGTTACCATCCCGTTGTCGATTATCGGTGTGCTGTTTTACATACAGGTTATGGGTTACTCGATCAACCTGTTGACCCTGCTGGCCATGGTTATGGCCATAGGTTTACTGGTAGACGACGCCATACTGGTAGTGGAAAATATTTATCGGCACATAGGCGAAGGTCAGAAACCGCTGCAGGCAGCGCTTGCCGGTGCTCGCGAAATCGCCAAGCCGGTGGTAGCTACTTCGATCGTACTGTGCATAGTTTACGCACCGATAGGATTGCTTGGCGGTCTCACTGGTGTTCTCTTTAAGGAATTCGCCTTCACCCTGGTGGGTACGATTATCATTTCCACCATCGTCGCGCTAACCTTGTCGCCAATGCTGTGTTCGCGGGTGCTGAAACCCACGGTGGCGAATAATGCCTATGCGCGCTTCATCAGTAACCAGTTTGTCCGCCTGCAAGGAAGCTACGAACGTTTTCTCGGCGAATCACTACGTACCCGTTCGGTCACTGTCATTTTTGTTGTCGGCATTATCGCCATGCTGGTACCCATGCTGCAAATGATTCAGAAAGAGCTGGCCCCGGAAGAAGATCAGGGCGTCATTTTTACCTTTTCGCAGGCACCGGACCATACCAGCATCGACTATCTGAACAAGTACACCGCACCCTATATCGATATTTTCCGGCAGTTCGATGACGAGTATGAATCCTCGTTCATGGCCAACGGTTTTGGTGGCCCCACGGTATCCTTCGCCGGCATGCTGTTGAAACCCTGGGAAGATCGCAGCCTGTCTTCGGGGGAAATGATTCCTCAAATCCAGAAACAGCTGGACCAGCAACCCGGGCTACAAAGCTTTGCCTTCAACCCGCCGTCGCTGCCCGGTGCCAGCGGAAATACCCCGGTCGAGTTTATTCTTAAAACCCAGCAAAGCTATGCCCAGCTCTACGAAGTGGTGCAGCAAGTGTTAGCCAAGGCGCGCGAAAGCGGCAAGTTTTATTTCATCAAGAGCGATTTCAATTTCTCCAAGCCGGAAATACGTATCAGCATAGATCGCGAGCGCGCCGACGCAATGGGAATCTCGATGCGCGAAATCGGACAAACTCTGGGCGCTATTCTTGCAGAGGGTTATGTCAGTCGCTTTAATCTGGCCGGCCGCAGTTACAAAATCATCCCCCAGGCCCGGCGTGAAGAACGCCAGAATGCCGATATCATCAGTCAGTACTATGTTTACTCCCAAAGCGGCGAACAGATCAGCCTGTCCTCGCTGGTGGACATCGAGTACACATCGGTACCCGCAGAACTGGTTCAATTCCAGCAGCAGAACGCGGCCAAGTTCGATGCGGTTCCCGCCATAGCCCTCGCCGATGCCCTGCAATTGTTGCGCGATATCAGCAACGAGGTAGCGCCTGCCGGTTACAGCTTCGATTATCAGGGGCAGTCTCGTCAACTGGTGCTGGAAGGTTCGGTGCTGGCGCTGACATTTACCTTTGCGATTATCGTTGTCTTCCTGGTACTGGCAGCGCAATACGAAAGCATGCGCGATCCGTTTATCATTCTGACCACGGTACCGCTGGCGATGTTCGGTGTGTTAATCCCGATGTTTCTCTGGCAGGTTTCTATGAATATCTATAGCCAGGTAGGTTTGATCACCCTGATCGGTGTGGTTAGCAAACACGGCATACTGATCGTTGAGTTTGCCAATGAAATACAGGTCCGCGATAAACTGTCGCCGATGGACGCGGTCATCAAGGCAGCTTCGATTCGTCTGCGACCGATTTTGATGACGTCCTTCTCAACGATATTCGGCATCATGCCACTGGTTATCGCCGACGGCGCCGGAGCGGCAAGCCGCCAGGCAATTGGCATAACAATCGTATCCGGCTTCGCCGTAGGTACGCTGTTTACCCTGTTCGTGTTGCCAGTGGTTTACACTTTCTTCGCGCGCGATCGTAACCAGGTTGCAGCACTCGAAGGGAGTGGTTAAGTTATTCGCTTTCGCGCAAATATTTTGATTCTTCGATTAGCCATTCTCGGAAAGCCTGCACCTTGGGAATTGACGCTTTTTGCGGTGAAGTCACCAGGTGATAATTCAGCTTCACCGGCAGACGCGCGCTGAAGGGTTGCACAAGGCGCCCAGCCGCTATATCGGACTCCGCTATGACACTACCAACCAGCGCGACTCCCTGGCCGTCGATGGCAGCCTGAATAATTAACTCCGCCTGATTAAAGTAAATACCATGACTGGTATCGACATCTTCGACTTCGACGACAGCCAGCCACATTGTCCAATCGGGCCAGCCCGGGTCAAGATAGCCGTAATCGCTATGCAACAAGGTATAGTTCTTCAAGTCAGAAATCTGCTTCAAACCGCCTCCCTGCTCCAGTAATTGCGGACTGCAGACTGGAATCAGGTCAAAAGAAAACAGACAAATACTCTCCAGTCCCGGGTAATCACCTGTACCAAAACGTATGCCCACATCGATATCCTCGCGGGCAAAATCGACCAGGCGTTGCGAAGCATCAATGCGCACATCGATATCCGGATGCAAATGTTTGAATTTATGCAGCCGCGGAACCAGCCAGCGCGATATAAATGAAGGCGCCGAACTAATCGTCAAGGGTCCATCACAACTGTGTCTTTCCAGTGTTTGTACCGCCTCTAGCAGCATATCGAATCCATCGCTGACCGATGGCAGGAAAACCTGCCCGGCATCGGTCAGCACTATCGCCCGATTAAGTCGTTTGAACAGTTTGATTTGTAGAAACTCTTCGAGGCTACGGATTTGCTGACTGATCGCACCCGGCGTGACATGCAATTCCTCGGCGGCGCGGGTAATACTCAAAAGGCGTCCGGTAGCTTCAAATGCACGCATTGCATTCAGTGGTGGCAATTTCATATTTATTAGTTTTTCTAAACTGAATTGGAAAATATATCGTTTGTTTAGAGCGCGATCAAGCCATATATTTCATCTACAGCAAAAGAGCTTCCGTTAAACATTAGAGGATTACTACAATGAACTCCATCCATTACGCGATTGCATCCATAGTAGATGCCAATACCGGCTACACACTCACCAGGGAAACCA
>CAXBMV010000171.1:0-6502 GCA_963976575.1 uncultured Gammaproteobacteria bacterium
CAGAAGCTGTTAGACCCCGACAAGACCATTGCGCATTATCTGCCGGGTTGTAAAGGCAGTGCATACGAAAGCTGTAGCCTGCAGCAATTGCTCGACATGCAGGTAGCGGTGGATTTCGACGAGACTTACCTGCAGGCCACTGGTGCCTTCAAACGCTACCGCGATGCCACCGGCTGGAACCCGGTAGATCAGACCAATCCTGGCCCGGACCTGGAGGAATTTCTCTATAGTCTTGGCAAGGCAGATGGCAATCACGGCGAGGTTTTCGCCTACAAGTCGCCCAATTCAGATCTGCTCGGCCTGCTGGTGGAGCGAGCCGCGACGCAATCTTATGCCGAATTCATGTCGCAACAGTTGTGGCAGCCCATAGGTGCGCAGCGAGATGCCTACGTGACCGTCGACCGCTCGCGTCTGGCGCGGGGCGCGGGTGGTATTTGCTGCAACATCGATGACTTTGCTCGAATCGGGCAGCTATTGCTGGATAAAGGCAGCGCCAATGGGCGTCAACTGGTCGCCGAGGCCTGGATCGAGGACACCTGGTGTGGTGGCAATCGGGAGGCCTGGGTGAAGGGTGAATTTGCAGCTATGTTGCCCGAAGGGCGGTATCGCAACCAGTGGTATCTGGCGGGCGGGCGCAGCGATGCGGCCATGGCGATAGGCATACATGGTCAATGGCTTTATATCGACCCGACCAGCGAGCTGGTAATAGCGCGGCTGTCATCGCAACCCGAACCAGTGGACGAGAAGATAGACACGCAAACTCTGGCCGTGTTTGCCGAAATCAGCATGTTACTGCGCTAATTTTCTTCATCGGCAAGTCGCAGCTTCATCTGTCGTCGGATGACGCCGATGGCAAAGATCAGGAAAACCACGGCAAGGCTCACCGGCAATCCGTGGTGGCCGAATCCGAACATCACCCAACCGCCCGAGATAGTGCCTATCAGGGCTCCGAATCCCCAGACGATGGCAAACGAGGCCGAGCCATTGACCAGCTCGGTGCCGCTGAACCAGTTACCTAGAGCCACCAGGGATACCGTGTAAATGCCGTAACCGGTGGTTCCCATCAATACCAGCAAGGGCCATTTCCAGAAGCCGTCCAGCGCGAATGGCAGCAGCAATAACGTCATCGCGGTAATCAATGCGCATCCACCCAGTACCCAGCGATGCGGAAACTTATCGCTAAGCCAGCCAATCGGGAACTGTAACAAGGTGTTGCCGATGATCATCGCGGTCAGAATATTCGCCGAACTGGAGACATCGAGTCCGCTTTTAATGCCGTATACCGGAAATAGCGACAGCGCAGCGGCATCGAAAATGGCAAAGGCACCGACCGCGGCAAGCAACATGGGTGCCTTGGGGGCGAAGCTGAATATCCCGGAGGCTGGCGTCTCTTCGGGTTCGTTTTGCGCGTCTTCGCGGATGAAGATGAATGGAATTATGCCGAGTAATACCACCACCGAACCAAGCACGAAGGGCAACCAGCCTTCGATGCCGATGATGCTGATCAACAATGGCCCGGCGCCGAAACTACCGGATAGCACGCTGGCATATATGGCGACTATCTTGCCACGGTTTGCGTCTCCGGCCGAACCGACTATCCAGGCCTCGCTGAGTACAAACAGCGTCGATATCGACATGCCCTGCACCAGGCGAATCAAAAACCAGGCGGGCAAATTGTCGAAGACCTTGTAGGACAGGATCATCAGCGCAGTGACCAGTGCCGCGACGATCGCCAGGTTGCGTGCACCGAAGCGCTTCGCTGCAACCGGAATGATCGATGCAAACAAGAGTATGCCTATCGGCATCATCGCCGAATTGATACCGATCATATCGCTGGATACACCGCGCGATTCGAGGATGAGTGACAGCAACGGGTAGGTCATGCCGAAGGCAAAACCAAAAACGGTAATGGCTGCGCAGGCGGCAACCAGATTTCGTATATTGGCAGTTCTTGGCGAATTCATCCGCGGATGTTACTCGAGTCACAATCGAAAGCAATGCGCAAAAGCGGATAAAAAAATAACGTCTTCCCTGACTGTTAAATCCAGCCTAACATTGTCCGATCAATCTTTCGGAGCGGTTATGGACAGCGATAAAAAAATCGACTTTCGCAGCGACACCTTTACTCGTCCTGATGCGGGCATGTACGCCGCGATGGCGGCGGCACCGGTGGGTGACGATGTCTACGGCGAAGACGAAACGGTGAATGCACTGGAAGCAAAAGCCTGCGTCATGCTCGGCAAGCCGGCCGGCTTGTTTCTGAGCAGCGCAACCCAGGCCAACCTGGTAGCAATACTGGCGCATTGCGGTCGTGGCGAAGAAGTGATTACCGCGCAAAACTATCATATCTTTCAGGATGAAGCCGGCGGTGCCTCGGCGCTGGGCGGGGTGGTGGTGCATCCCTTGATCGCCGACGCCCGGGGTGGATTATCACTGGAGCAGGTGGTCGCCGCGATCAAGCCGGACGATTACCACAATCCGATTACGCGCCTGTTGTCGCTGGAAAATACCGTCTCCGGGCAGGTTCAGGACCCGCAACATCAGCGTGTGCTGGTCGAAACGGTGCGTGAACAGGGCATCTCTGCCCACCTCGATGGTGCCCGCCTGATGAATGCCGCGGTGGCACTGGGGCAAAGCGCGGCGTCGATTGCAAAACCCTTTGATAGCGTCATGCTGTGCCTGTCCAAGGGCCTCGGTGCACCGGTAGGCGCGATGCTTTGCGGTGAAAATGATTTTATTCGCCGGGCAAGGCGTATCCGTAAAATGCTCGGTGGCGGCATGCGCCAGGCAGGCGTGATCGCCGCCTGCGGCCTGTACGCACTGGAGCAGAATATCGACCGGCTTGCCGAGGATCATGCCAATGCAACAAGACTCGCTGCGGGGCTCGCGGATGTTGCGCAACTGCAGCTGAGCTGCGCGACCAATATGGTTTTCATCGACGCGCAGCCAGAGGAGTGCGACGGGCTGCGCGCATTTCTGGCCGAGCGCAATATTTTGTTATCGGCGCAAAAGCCGCCGGTGCGCCTGGTGACGCATCTCGATATCGATGCCGCGGATATCGAGCGCACGATCGACGCCATACATGAATTCTTTGCCCGCTGACATTTTTCACAAGTCATCGATCGATCAACGCCTGTTGCAGGATGACTGGAGTGATCTGAGCCAGTTTTGCGAACTGCCCGAAATCGACTTCGAGCGTATGGCGGCCTATCGCATGTCGCGCCTGAAGCAGCAGCTGGAATTGAATGATGCGGCCATGTGCCTGCTGCTCAATCCGGTCAGCCTGCGATACGCGGTCGACTATTGCAGTTACCAGTTATTCCAGTCGCATATCCCGACCAGTTATCTGTTCCTGCCGCAACAGGGTCCGGTTGTTATGTATGGCGCCTATGCGGATGTTCCCATGGTCGATGACTTCCGCAGCGCGCGCGCACATTCC
The DNA here is from genome assembly GCA_963976575.1 of uncultured Gammaproteobacteria bacterium. Taxonomy (GTDB): domain Bacteria; phylum Pseudomonadota; class Gammaproteobacteria. Next base: position 3,440 of record CAXBMV010000171.1, read on the forward strand.
TATTTTGATGGTGGCAGCAATATCCACATCGAAGCGGACAGGCTGGCCGACGATGTGGTGAATTACCTCGCCGAAATCGGTAGCGATAATCGCCGTGTCGCGCTGGAATATATCAATCCGAGCGTTACCCGGGCGCTGCTCGCGCGCGGCCTTGAAGTGATTGACGGCGTGCGCATCAGCGAACAGGCGCGGGTGATCAAGTCTGCGGACGAAATTGCCTGCATGCGTTGGGCAGTGGCCGTCGCCGAACACGGCATCGCGATGATGAAGCAGGCATTGAAACCGGGTATCCGTGAAAACCAGCTGTGGGCCTTGCTGAACTATACCAACCTGGCCAATAGCGGCGGCTGGCACGAAGGGCGCATGCTCGCCTCGGGACCGCGTATCAACCCATGGTTGCAGGAAGCCAGCGACAGGAAGATCGAATCGGGTGATCTGGTCGGTTTCGATACCGACATGGTCGGCCCCTTCGGTTATTTTGCTGATATCTCGCGTACCTTTCACTGCGGCCCAGCGAAGCCGAGCCAGCGCCAAAAACAGATTTACCGGCTGGCGCTGGATGAAATCGAACATAACCTGAAACTGATCCGACCCGGTATCAGCCTGCTGCAGATTCAGCGTCAGGCTTATGTTCCCGACGAAGCGTTTCGCGATAATGCCTATCCCTGCATACTCCACGCGGTTGGCATGTGCGACGAGTATCCGCAGGTGAAATATCCGCACCGGCAGAAAAATCCCTACGACTGCGAACTGCAGGCTGGCATGGTGTTGTGCCTGGAGAGCTATATGGGGGCGAAGGGTGAGCGCGACGGCGTCAAACTCGAACAGCAGGTGCTGGTGACCGAGGAAGGTTATGAATTGATTTCCAGCTATCCCTGGGAAGCTGACTTGCTGGAATAGACGGGAGAGTGAATAGATGACAGATTTCAACCTCGATGGATTTATCACAGAATTACGCAAGGCCGCTGTGCACAGCGATGCCGGGGGCAAGGTACGCGGGTTGATGGATGCGGCTTTTCGAAATCCGCAAGCCATTGCCGAGGCTATGCCGAATATTTCCGGCGACGAGGAAATTCTGTTTGAAGACGACAGCGTATCCATCTGGTATTGCCGTTTTATGCCGGGCACACATGTGCCACCTCACGACCATCAGACCACGGCCACTATCGGTGTATACGATGGCGCGGAAAACAATCATTTCTACCTGCGTGAGCAGGGTCAATTGACGCATAAAACAAGCCGCTGCGTGGGTCCGGGTGAAGTCATTGCGATCAAGCCCAACGGCATACACTCGGTAGAGGCGGCCAACGATCAGCCCAGCTACGCCATCCATGTCTACCTCGCGCCCTTGTCGCGCCTCCAGCGTTCTTTGTTCGACTGGGAAAGCGGTGAAGCCTGCCCGTTCACGGATGAAGCTTTCGAAGCGATGAAACGCAGTAGCGCATAGCCGCGAGGCCAGTCAGTCAGGATTCCCCTGTCCGATTATTCCGGTGGGCAATTGCCCACTAGTCAAATTAATGTATTTCATGGGCTTTTTTGCTTGAGCCCTGTCTTACAAAGGCATAGAGTAAGTGCTCTTCAGGATAACCGAATCCATGCAATGAGTAGCAGCAGCGAAATCCTGCTCCGTGAAATCGAGGCCTTTTGCCGTCAGCGGGGCATAGCCGAATCCACTTTCGGCAGGCATGCGGTGAATAACGGCAAGCTATGTTCGAGATTACGCGATGGCAATAATGTCACGCTGGCGACGGCGACCCGGGTGAGAAACTATATCGAGAGTCATAATGCCGATGCACCTGTTTCACCTCCGAGTGCTGCCCTCGCTAAAAATCCAGCAGGAGTGCCCATGAAACCTAAAGTGAGCGATGATCGCCCGTTTCGTTTTTACGATAACCGCCAGAAATACCTCGCCTTCGTCAACACCTGCAATGAAAAATGGGAGGTAGCCCAGCGCGCCACTCAGGAACTGGCCCATGTCAGGCCGACGCCACCGGCCCTGCGTCTGTTCGATGCCGGTGTTGGCGATAGTTCCATTCTCAGCTATCTGATGCGGGCGATGCATCGGCGTTTTCCCACGATACCGTTTTATATCGTCGGCAAGGAAGTCAGTCTCGAAGACGTCCGCCTGACGCTGGACAAGCTGCCCGATCGTTTTATCGAGCATCCCTCGAGCGTCATCGTCGTAACCAATCTGTATTACGCCGAGGCACCCTGGCTGATGCCCAACGATGTTTCCAAGGCCGCCGCGCTGAACTGGCTGGAAGTGCCGCTACAGGGCAATTCCTCGCACGAATTCGGCGAGCAACTACGTGATCTGGATAAAGATCTGGTGGATGGCTGGCAGGTGAAGGCCAGCGAAAAATCCGGCAACCCGATGTATGTGCGTCCGTCGGTGCTGGTTATGTTTCGCGAAGACCATCGTTTCCTGCTGAACGATATCATTCCGCGTCGCGGCCAGGCAGCTGGCGGAGATTATGACTTGATCCTGGCTTCTCAGCCCTGGCGTGCGCGCATGAGCGCCGAGTTCAAGGTCAGGGCGGTGCTGGCTCCGTTGACACGCAGTCTGCGTGCGGGCGGACGCTTGCTCACGGTGCAGTCTTTTGGCAATGATCCAGGACTGGAACTGGTACAAAAAATCTGGCCGGATGAAGACCCGTTCCGCGTCGACCGGCACGAATTAATCAAGACGCTGAAAGCGAGCCTCGGGCGTAACGCGCAGAATTACAATTTCAATATCGGCTCCGACGCCAAGTCTGTGTTTCGCTATCGTATGCATACGTTACCCACCGAAATCGGCGATGCGATAGGAACTTCAACCCTGTTTGCTGCCTGGAATGCGGCTATCTATGTCGGCCAGATCGAAGATGAACGGCTGGAGCCGGTGATTTCATCCGGCGAATACCTCGATGCCACCGCGGACATACTGCACAAGCATAACGGTATCTGGTTTAACGATGAGAGTTTCGTCATTTCGCGTAAAGGATGAAGCCTGGCCATGAAGTCTAAGCCTTTATTGTCGACGCTGATCCAGGTTGTCAGTTAGTCAGCAGGCTGTGTACATCC
>CAXBMV010000172.1:0-6492 GCA_963976575.1 uncultured Gammaproteobacteria bacterium
GAGGCAACCCCCGCTTAACTCACTGCTCCCATTTGCCGACATTTCGCTATCCCCCATGCTCCAGTTCTGTTGTATCTTCATCGTATTCATCAGGGATTTGGAATATTATTGACCCCTTCTGATGACGACAGGTAACGCCATGAAACATTATATTACCGCTGTCATGCTGTTTTTGTTACCCGGCCTCGGTCACGCCGAGCTATATTTTGAGCTGGCTCTCGAAGGCGGCGGCGAGACCCTCGCCCGCAGCAGCGACGGACTCGAGCTAAACGCCGGAGGCGGTATTAAATTCGCCGGTGGTGTCATCAACAACTTTGGTGAGAATAATCATTCCAGACTGTCGCTGGCACTCGGTTATTTAAGCGATAGCATCGATGCCTCGAACGGCGAAGGAGATCTGGACAGCTTCACCTTCGATGCCATTTACAGTCGCCTGTTCCATCTGCACCGCCTCGGCGTCGGACTCAGCTATCACATTGGCCCCGAATACAACGACAGCGTCGACGGGTTTGGTTCGACCCGGATCGAATTCGATGACGCGCTTGGCATAATATTGCAATATGGCTACGCTTTAACGCCGGGCTTTCAACTGGGTGCACGCTATACCTTGATGGATTACAAGGCAAACGGGCTCAGCATCGACGCCGACAGCTTCGGAGTGTTTCTCGCTTTCGGAATGTGACCTGTGCACTGACCGCCGCTATACCGGCATGATTTCGTCGAAATGATGGATGGCATCGAATCCGGATACTTCCAGCTTCGGCGCCTTCGAATCGGGCTGATAAATGGCCAGCAAATGAGCGATTCCGTAGTTACGCGCAGATTGCAACGCCACCAGGTTATCGTCGATTAACAGGGTACGACTGGCATCGAAGGGATGACGTTTGTGCACTTCGTCCCAGCACAGAATATCTTCTTTCGGCAGTGCAAATTCGTGCACGCTGATAAGACTGTCGAACTTGCCAGCCAGAAGTGTCTTGTCCATTTTCAGGTTGAGGCTGTCCTGATGGGCATTGGTAACCAGCACCAGTTGCTTGCCGGCGCTACGCAGCGCGTCGAGAAAGTCGATGCAGTGGGGACGGATGGCAACCTTGTGACTGATTTCATGCTTTAACGCAACCACGTCTAGCTGCAAGGTTTCGCTCCAGAAGTCGGTCGAATACCAGTTCAGGCTTCCCCTGATCTCGTCAGTTTGTTGAATGATTTGCTGTTTTGCCAGATCAGGCTGCAGACCCTTGATCTCGGCATAGCGCAGAGGCAGATACTCTTTCCAGAAATAATTGTCGAAATGCAGGTCGAGCAGCGTGCCATCCATGTCGAGCAACAGGGTGTCGATGTCCTGCCAGTTAAACATTTCAGTCCAGTCGCGGTTGCAGGCTAAAGGTCGCGAGCTACTCGAATGCCGACATTGTACTGACCGCGATCGCTTTTGAATTTCTCGCGCTTTTCAGCCCGCATCGAATTAGCCGGGCTGCCAAAGGCACCACCGCGCGCCACGCGCACATCGCAGTCACCGCCTTCCCAGACAGATCCATCCGTAGGTGCATCCTTGTAGTTGCGGTGATAACAGTCATGTACCCATTCGAAAACATTACCGGCGCTATCGTAAATGCCAAAAGCATTCGGTTTGTAAGTACCCACCTTGGCGGGTTTACTGATGGAATAGTCGGTCTTGCAGTCAAAACAATGAGCGTTGCCGACACCTGGCTTGGTCCCCCACCAGTAAGAGCTGGTACTTCCGGCTCGGGCCATGTATTCCCATTCGGCTTCCGACAGCAGTCTATAACGCTTGCCGGTTTGCTTGCTCAACCAGCGCGTATAAGCCAGCGCATCGTCCCAGGATACGTCCACGACCGGGTGAGTTTTGGCCTCCCAACCGTTAGTGTCAGGCTTTTTACGACCAGTAGACTGCGCAAAGCGGTTGTATTCTTCGATGGTAATTTCGTAAACCGACACCATGAACGAGGGTACAGTCACTTCGTGACGCGGTACCTCGTCGGGCGACACTATGCCCGAGGCACCACCCATGCGAAATGTGCCACCGGGTAGTTTGATCATGGTTGGACCGCGGCCGCCCACTTTTAACGAATCTCTGAAAATATCCGCCTTATCGACATACTCGGGTTCGGGTTTAACCACCGGCACTGGCTCGGGTTGCGGCTGTGGTACTGCTTCGACCACGACTTCCGGCTCAGGCTCAGGCTCCGGCTCCGCTTGCAGAGACTGTTGCGTAGACTCCACCAGCTCGTTACCTTTTTCCATAGCCTGGTCTACCAGGCCTTTTTTCCAGGCAAAAAAGCCGCCGCCGCCAAACAGTCCAATGATGATCAACCAGACCAGCCACTTATAAGAGCGCGGTTCTCTTGGTTCCTCGGGAATCTGCACATCAGCGACCCGCGAAGCCGGAACCTCGGGCGCCTGCTCGGCGGGCTCGGCAACTTTGGCGGCATCCCGCTGTTTGATATCTATGACAATCAGGGTGGTATTATCCTGATTGATCTTGTTCGCATCTTCCACTGCCTTGAGCAGTGCATAGACACATTCCTTGGCCGTGGCTGACCAGGAGGAATACTGAATAATGGCGCCGGCGCCGAGCGTATCGAGGCCGTCGCTGGCAACAATAATGCGATCCCCGGGCCTTACCTTCACCGGGTTTTCAGACACATCGATACTGCTTATCTCTTCGCCGGTCATCGCACTCATCAGCATGTTTCGCGACATGCCTGCCTGCTCGTCGATTTCCATGCCCTGCTCTTTCATCATGTCGAGATAGGCACCGTAACTATGATCGGCATTCTGCTTGATCAATTCGCGGTCGCGGATAAGGTAAAGGTGGCTGTCACCGACGCTTACCCAGTAGAGTTTATTGTCCTGCAGATAGGCGGTCACCATGGTGCAGCCCATGCCTCGCAAGGCCGGGGTTTCCTTGACCGATGCACGGATCTGGTCATTCGAACGATTTAACGCATCGGTTAAGGTTTCCGATATATCGCTGGTTGGGAATGCAGACTGGAAGGTTTTATTGAAAGTGGCGACTACCATGTTGCTGGCCACGTTTCCGGCTGCATGCCCGCCCATTCCATCGGCCATAACTATCAGCGAACAGATCTCTCCATTGTCGGCTTCGCCGAGCTGGTTGACCATGTAGGCGTCTTCTTGATAATCACGAGCACCATCGATCTGGTCGCTGGCAATGTCGAATTCAACATTCATTTAAGTGGCACGATTCCTGAATAAACTGCTCTAGGACTATAGCAGCATGATTAAAATTAATTACAGTTTATCGATGATAAGCCCATATAAACACTATCATTTTTTTAAAATGAGACCTGCGTTATCCGTTTGTCTTCGAAAAACGGCCGATAGTCCGTTTCCTTTAATAATTTCAACGGCAAATAAAGATTTGTTGTTATGTCCGCCCAGTCTCGCCACTCCCATTGGGTAGATTTCCCCGGTTCAGCAAGCCTCACTGCTTCTGCGTCTTTGCATTCTGCCTCAAAATACAACGAGATAGAATGACTAGCCGATGAAAAAACGTTGTTTGTCAGCGCAACAAAGTGAAGTTTGCCGCATTCCAGCCCTGTTTCTTCGAAAACCTCCCTGCTGGCAGCCCCGGGTGGAGTTTCCCCTGGCTCGATCCAGCCACCGGGCAACTGCCATTCAAAACCGCCTGATTCGGTTACGCGCCTGCCCACCAGCACGCGCCGATCATGGGTGACTATCACTGCGGCAGCGCAGGCTACCGATTTAGTCTTCATGTTTGATTCGAATGTCTCATTAATAATGTGCAAATCGAACTCTATGTTATATTGGCTGTCTATGCCTGATCAATAAAATCAAAACGGAATTCCATGAGAGATCCCTGGCCACTATTAAAAAATACCGACTTCCCCTCCGTAGAACGCGCTCCACTGGAAATACTCCAGGTCAATCTCGGATATCTTTGTAATCAGTCCTGCCTGCATTGTCATGTTGCCGCTGGCCCGACCCGCAAAGAGTTAATGGTGCAATCCAATATCGATCATATTCTCCAGCTGTTGCAACAACCCGGGGTGCATACGCTGGATTTAACCGGTGGCGCACCGGAAATGAATCCCCTGTTCAAGCAACTGGTAGTCGAAGCGAGCAAGCTTGATGTAAAAGTTATAGACCGCTGCAACCTCACTATATTGCTGGAGCCCGGTTACGAAGACATGGCCGAATTTCTCGCCGAACATCGAGTACAGATTGTCGCTTCCTTACCTTGCTACATGGAAGACAATGTCGACGGACAACGCGGCAAGGGCGTATACCAGAAGAGTATCACCGCGCTGAAAATGCTGAATGACCTGGGCTACGCCAAAGAGGGTAGCGATTTGACGCTCACCCTGGTGTATAACCCGACCGGGCCATTTCTTCCGCCACCACAGCAGGCGCTGGAACAGGAATACAAGAGCTTCCTCGCCGAGCACTTTGGAATCAGCTTCAATAATCTGTTTACCATTACCAATATGCCAATCGCGCGCTTCGGCAGCACATTGATATCGAAAGGTGAATTTGAAAACTATATGAATCTGCTGAAGGACTCATTCAGCGCAGCCAACCTCGAAGGACTGATGTGTTCCAACCAGCTCAGCATCGACTGGCAGGGATATGTTTACGATTGCGATTTCAACCAGATGCTGAAAATGAATATCCGCGATCCAAAAGATCACCGCAGCCTGCACATCAGCGACATACTCGAAACCGGCCTGGAAAATATCCCCATCAGTATCGCCGACCACTGTTATGGCTGCACCGCCGGTCAGGGCAGTAGTTGTGGCGGAGCCCTTGGCTGATCCACGCTTGCTCAGCATTGTCATTCCGGTTCTGAACGATGCGCAACTGCTAGAGCAAAGCCTGTCACAACTATTCAGCCAGCCCCAGGCGCAGACTAAATTCGAAGTCATAGTCTGCGATGGCGGCAGCAGTGATGCAACCCTCGCAATCGCAGAGCAGTTTCCCTGCCAGTTAATCCACAGTGACCCGGGGCGGGCCATACAAATGAATCGCGGCAGCGAAGTCGCAAACGGTGAGTGGTTATTATTCCTGCATGCAGACTCGCGCCTACCGGATGGATTTGAAAACGAGTTACAAGATGCAAAGGAATGGGGCTTTTTTCACCTGCGCCTGAGCGGCAATCATTTCTTCTTTGCCATTATCGCCAAAGCAATCAACCTGCGTTCCAGCATCACCCGCGTAGCGGGTGGAGACCAGGCACTGTTTTTTCGAAATACCTTTTTCCAATCGATACAGGGCTTTCCCAAAATCCCCCTGATGGAAGACATCGCCATCTGCAAGACGGCAAGACGACTATCGCGGCCCCATGTAATCCGCCAATGCCTGACCAGCTCCAGCCGCCGCTGGCAGGAAAACGGCATATTCAAAACCATTGTATTGATGTGGTCACTACGACTGGCTTATTGGCTGGGCATCAATCCGTCGCGCCTGCACAAGGTTTACTACCCACAACGCGAACGCCAGGCATAGCCATGGTTAAACTGGGGATATTTGCGCGCCCACCGGTGCCCGGCACGGTCAAAACCCGATTGATCAAAGGCATAGGTGCAGAGAAGGCCACCGCGGTATATCGATATTGCCTGCAACATGCAATAGCAGTGGCGCTCGAATCGAAGCTACCCCTGCAGCTTTACCTGACCGACTATTCCGATGATGTCCTTTTCGACGGTCTTGCCAGCTGCCTGCAAACAGACGGTGACCTGGGTGAACGCATGCTGCATGCACTGCAGGAACAACTGCAAACTGCAGACGCCGCGATTATTATAGGGTCGGACTGCCTCGACTTGAGCAGTCAGCATTTACATGAAGCCGCCACCGCCCTGCAAAACCATGACATTGTTTTGCTACCTGCAGTGGATGGTGGCTATGCCTTGATCGGATGCCGGCGTATTGCCGGAGAATTATTTCAGCAGGTAAGCTGGAGCACCGACCAGGTGTTGCAGCAAACCATGGCCAATGCAAAAGCCCTGGATTACCGCTTGTGTTTACTTGAATCTGTACGGGATATTGATACCCTGCATGACCTGGAACACTACCCGGAATTACTCGAGCTGATCGCGCGGAACTGAATGCTATATTCATTGCTAAAACCACTGCTGTTTTCGGTAGACGCCGAGCTGGCCCACGAGGTCAGCCTGGAAATGCTGCAACAGTTTCACCGCCTGCTGCCACAATCGCGTCTACACAACCCCTGCAATGTAATGGGGCTGGAGTTCCCAAATCCGGTGGGACTCGCCGCCGGACTGGATAAGAACGCCGATTATCTCGATGGACTTTCCAGACTGGGCTTTGGCTTTATCGAAGTGGGCAGCGTGACGCCAAGACCACAGCCCGGCAATGCACAGCCCAGGCTATTTCGCCTGCGCAGGCAGCAAAGCATCATCAATCGCATGGGGTTTAACAATAAAGGCGTTGACTACCTGCTGTCCCGGGTCGAACAGAAGAGCCGTGACT
>CAXBMV010000173.1:0-6491 GCA_963976575.1 uncultured Gammaproteobacteria bacterium
CTGATACGCGATAGCTGGGGGCAATGCCTCGGTATAGATACACACCGGCCTTCCGCTGGCAACCATGGCGATCACGGCAGCAGCCAATGGGAACTGCTGCAATACAGGGACAGCGATGGCGACGCGGTGATTGAAACCCTGTTCCTCGAGGGACCGGGGCACGGCTGGTATGGCGGCAACCCGGGCGACTTCAGCTTCACCGATGCCCCCGACATCAAGCAGGGCATCTGGCAATTTTTCCAGGATCACCCTTTATCGCAATAAGACAGGCCCCTGCTGACAGCCTGCAATCACCTGGCTCATTCGCTGACGCCAAAGCCCGAAGGCGGTGACAACAGGCTATCCGACAGGGTCAGCGGCGCACGACTCGCGGCCTGGCTTACCTGCTCGATTTCGTCAACGGCGGCCATGCGCAAAAATCCCCGCGCCGTCTCCGAATCCAGCCTCCACAGCAACTGCGCCGCAACGACTCGCTCGGATGCATCGATCGAAGGGTTCAACAGGATCGCACCGAGAATGACGCCCACTCTCGCGCTGCCGATCTGGGCCAGCGCGGTCATAGCCTGCACCCGCACCGACTGGTGCTCGTCACCCAGGGCCATTTCCAGATCGATGATGGAACGGTAATCGGCCAGGCTGCCGAGTGCTGTCGCGGCGCGGGCGCGCACCAGCGCGTCAGGATCTTGCTGTAGTATCTGCGCCAGGCGTGCCAGCAGCAGGACCTGGTCATGCTCGTTTGCAGTGGCCATAGCCTGCGCCAGGCGCAACACTGCCTCGCTGCGCGATTTTGCATCTGCCTGCTCGAGGTCCTCGCTAAACAAACTGGTGTTTTCATTCACAGCGCCATCCGCTTCGTTGACGGCACTGCCCGCTGCCAGCAGCCACAGGCTGGATATGGGAGCCTGCTGACCGTGACTCGCGGGTGCAGAATAAAATACGATGCGATTTGTTCCGCGCAGCAACTGCAGTACCGTGCTCGTAACAGGCTGCCCGTCTACCGAGACGCTGACCAGCCGGCAGGCTGGTCGTCCCGGCAAATGACGCGTGTCGAATCCAGCCAGTCTGCCAATCTCGCGCAGCAAATCAATCAGGGGTACATTACGCGCCTCGATGCTAAGCCGGTTCGACTGCAGCGAAACATTGAGACTTTGCGAATCTTCTTCTGTACAACTGGATGCCGCCAGGGCCCCCGGCAGGATCAGGCTTAGGCTGGAACCGATGAGTAACAGGGTCGCGGCATTCATAAACTATCGACTATGCCACCACCCGGTTTATGGCCGGGCGGTGGCTTGCTTTTGACAGGCTGGTGATTACCTCAGCTTGAGCGGTCCCAGGTTTTCTGGATCCACGCCTGGCTTGAAGTTACCTTTACCCTTCCTGCCATTGATCGCCTCGGTATTCATAGCGTATTGCAATACCGAAAAGGCGACCGCATCGACATTAACGTCATAGGCTGACAGGTTGATGTTGTCGTAGGTATCGCAAGCCTGGTGATAACAGGGATCATACTGGTCGCCGGCGGTACCACCCCAGAGCGCGGCTTCTTCATCGGTCTTGATGCCCTCGGCACCGGTAAATAACCCACCCGAGGGAATACCCACGGCTATAAAGGGGCCATAGTCGGAACGGCCGGAAAAGTCGGTACCCTTGAAGGGGATGCCGCGCTGGTTGTAGAAAGACTCGAAAGTCTTCTCTATCTGCGCCGAACCCTCAGGGCCAGGACCCGCACCTACGCCGTCGGAATCGTCACCATCGTAAATAAAGAATACGTGGTTGGGCGAGCCGATCATGTCGAAGTTCAGGTAGAGCGCGATGTCATCCTGCGCCTGAGCGGACAGGTTATTCACGTAGAAAGTTGAGCCCACCAGCCCGGATTCTTCCGCACCCCACCAGGCAAAGCGCAGCTTGTTGCGTGGCTTGACCCTGGCCATTTGTTCGGCTACTTCGAGAATCGCGGCGCTACCCGAACCATTGTCCTGGATGCCCGGACCCTGGTTGACCGAGTCGAGATGAGCACCGGCCATGACCACGTTGCCGGAATCGCCGGATCCGGTTTCTGCGATAACATTGTAGGAGGTCGCGACCCCGCGAAATACATTGGCTACCAGATGCATTTCAACTCCCGCGAGGCTGGCCAGCAACTCGCCCAGGTCATAAGTGGCTTCGACCACCGCGATCCCGCCCGCATAAGCTGCCCCGAGGGTACCGGCGATCAAACCACGCCGTTCTTCGGTATTACCCTGGTTGAACAGGATGACGCCAACCGCACCCGCAGCCGCGGCATTTTCGGCCTTTACGCTGAAGTTACAGGCACCGCGCTGCAGCAGAGCGATATGTCCGGGCGGGAATCCGGCAAAATCGGCAGCCTCGCAACCACTGGTCGAGGCATTGCCCAGGCCGAGGTCGAGGTCGACCGCCGTGACTGCCGCAGTCACATCACCCCCCTCGGTTTGACTCATCAAGTCGTAATCGATGCCCTCCGTATAAACCGCTGCGAACGGGGCGATCTGCGCCAGTGTCGAGGGCCCGAGGATTATCGAGGTATTGAAGTCGAACGGCTGCACAGTAACATCGTAACCGGCCGCCTGCATACGCGCGGCAACATAATCAGCCGATGCATCATAGCCAGGCGTACCCGAGGTGCGGATGCCGCCATTGGCATCTGCGATCGCCTGCAATGCCGCCTGATGAGAACGTGCACCGTCGAGGGTAACGCACTCCAGCAACTTGTTGCTGGTATTGTTGACACGATTGTCGCAGGACTGGGGACCCCCCAGCAGTCCCTGCGCTGGCAGGTACAAGCCCGCCAGCAGCGCAATCGAAACCATATTTTTTGTGGACTTCATAATTGATTCTCCCTTTTATTATTGGCTATGGAAACGCGGTCCGAAGGCTCGTCCAAACCACGCAACATGCACAAGGCCCGGTGCAGTATCAAGGCTAAATTACTCTCCGGGAAAAAGGCCGCCAAACGATTGTATTTATGGGGACGTAGTGGCCATAAAAGAAACTGAATGGCTGCAAATAAATGACTCCCCGGTCGAAGACATGGCCATGCCGGGGCATGCGTCGACGACCCGCTCGCGGCATTCTCGAAGGCGGGTTGGTGAAACCATGCTGGCCGCTCAAACCCTGTAGATATTTCAGCCCTCCGCGCAAACAGGCCAGCTCGATTAGAGCCGGAATAACCGAACAAGGTAAACCAGCCTGTGGACCCGGCGACCTTCGATTGCACTATTCCGCCTTCCTGCCCCATAATGCCGGGCAAACCATTACGGCCGGGAAACCTGCATTTGACTGATACGCCGCACAGATTACGCCTGGCCTGGTACGCTTTCACCGTGTTTCTCAGTTCGGCAATCCTGCTGGTACTCGAAATTACCGCGGGCCGGCTGATCGCGCCCTATGTCGGCGTCACCCTGTACAGCTGGACCTCGATTATCGGCGTAATCCTGGCCGGCCTGTCGCTGGGTAACTGGCTGGGCGGTCGCTGGGCCGATCGCGGCGCCGACGAAAGCAGTTGCGGTATCGCGCTGGCATTGTCGGCGGTCTTCAGCCTGTTCAGTCTGCTCGCCTTGACTCTGGTCGCACCGCTGCTTCAGGCCAGTTCGCTGAACCTGATCAGCGCCAGTTTTCTCTACGTGCTCTGCCTGTTTTTTCTGCCCGCGCTACTGCTGGGCATACCCACGCCGCTGCTGACCACACTGGCGCTGGCGCTGGATCAGCGTACCGGTCACGTCGTCGGACGCATGCATGCACTCGCCGCGCTCGGCAGTATCGTCGGCACTTTCCTCACCGGTTTTCTGTTGATCCAGTACCTCGGATCGCGCAGTGTGATCATACTGGCTTCTTTGATCCTGTTGCTGCTGGCCATTCCTTTTCTCTGGCCGGCGGCGAAAATGCGCCTGCTCGGGATGCTCCTGCTGGTATCGGTGCTGGGCGTTTTTACCCAGCACAAAAACGGTTTTGCCAGTCCCTGTGATCTGGAAAGCAATTACTTTTGCCTGCGCGTCAGCGACGCCTCGGCACAGGCTCCCTTCGGCGAAGCCAGGGCACTGATACTCGATCATTTGCTGCACGGTATAAACCACCAAAGCGAGCCTGCTATGTTGATTTCGCCCTACGTGCATTTGATGCAGGAACTGGTGCTACGCCATTTCGACGCGCAGCAGCTCTACAAACTGGATTATTTTTTTGCCGGCGGTGGCTCTTATACGCAGCCGCGCGCAATCAGGCATAGTTACCCCGACGCCTCGATCATCGTGGCTGAGCTCGACCCGCTGGTCACGCAAATCGTGCAACAGCGCATGTATCTGCAGCCCGCAGACTTCACCATCATCCACGGCGACGCCCGCAGCACACTGTTTCGCCAGCCCGCAGCTGCCTTCGATGTCATAGTCACCGATGCCTTCCACGACATCGCCATCCCCTATCATCTGGTGACGCTGGAGTATGCCCGACTGGCGCGCGCGAAACTGAAACCGGGTGGCCTGCTCACCACCAACGTGGTGGATGCTTTTCCCGATCCGAAGATGGTGAAGAGCCTGATGAAAACCCTGCAGCAGGAATTCAGTCAGGTGGATGTCTGGCTGGAACGCATTCCACAGGCCGCGCAGCGCATGACTTACGTGATATCGGCCAGCGACAGGCCCATAGCCCGGGACATGCTGGAGTCTAGCGAGGGCCTTCAGCGTCGCTGGTATCGTATCAATACGCCATTACTGAATTCGGGCACGCGCCTCGCTGAACTCCCGCTATTCAGCGACGACTACGTTCCGGTGGAGCGCATGATTTCCAGCCTGCTGTTGACCCACGAAGGCCGATGAGCGAAATCAGCCAGCACTAAAACACATCGACAGTGGCTATATCTGAAAAATCAGCCCTGGCCAGCGCATTGTAAGTCACCGGGCGACGTGATTCGCTGCTGCCATCGAAACCACTGCCGTAATCGCCGTAATAAATCGAATCATTCTCAATATAGTAGAGATCGTAGGATCGCGGCATGATCGCTTCGTGCCTGCTGGTTTCACGCGGATCGTCGATGCGAGTGATTGTTATATTTATTCGGGTTTCAAGCCCGGAACTGGCCGATCCACGTTCGCTATAGGTACCCAGGGTCCTGTCTGTTCTGCTCGCCCATTGTCCGCTGCAGCTGCTGCTGGCGCGAAAGAAAAATGTGCGCACCGAAAAGCGACCACCGCTAAAGGCGATGACTGCTCGCTGTGAACCCTGGGTCGCAGTGACGCATTCCCCCTGCCAACTATTGGCAAAAATGAGCGGTGCCGGGGTATTGTCCTCACTGCTTTGCGCGCAAGCCTGAGCCAACAAGACCAGTCCCACGTAGAATCCTGTTTTTTTCATGACGTATAGCTCCTTTCATAATTTATGAATGAATGGAATCAGAGTTTTCTCTGGTATAGCGCTATCAGACTAGGCGACATGGGCAATGCACGCAGTGATGGACGTCACCACGATTATGCGACTGGAGTCGGTTTTAAATGGGCCGGAGTTGCGTTAATGCGAACGCGCGGTGCGGCATAAAAATTGATTCAGATTAATGCATAAACCCGGTCACCGGGGCAATGCCGTTTTGGCGGGCTTCCACTGTCGAATCGAATTGGCGTAGTAACCGAGAATATCCAGCGACGCCGCGTTGGCGCGCAGCAGATTGTCGCGGCTTTCCACGAAACCACGCCCGACCAGCATCGCCAGCGCCGCTTCCAGCACCGCTTCGCGGGCGCTGTCGGATATCCTGATCGGCGCCCCCTGTTGACGCAGGCCCTCGATGCGTTGCGTCGCCAGGCTCTTGATATCGAGTTCGCTCAGCCATTGCTCGCGGTTGTCCAGTATCACCTCGCAGGTCAAGGACACCGGCAGTATCGGCACCACTCTGGAGATTTCGCTCATCAAACTTTCGCTGAGGCGCTTGATTTGCTCAAATCTCGCCGTTTGATCCAGCGCAGCCAGGTCTATGTCCTGTTTCCGGTAATAATCGCGCACCGATAACGGCTTGCCGAAATTGACGCTGGCGTAACCGAAGCGCAGCCAACGCTTCTTGCGCTCCATCAGCAAGGTTTTCCAGGCAAAGCCTAGCGATGTCCGGATTACGAACCAGTTGCTGCGCTTGTTCGCCTGCTGATCGAGCTTGCGTACCAGACTCATGTCTTCGAGCACGCGGTCGTAGTTGATACCGACCGGAACGAAGACTATGTCGCGATGGCTGTCGGCGTGGTATCCGCGCAGCATGTAATCGAGAAAGCCCTGCCTCGGATCGCGTAATAGCCCATCGCGGGTGAGGCCACCCTCGAGAAACACGGCCTGGCATACCCCGGCGCGCGTGGCCAGGTTGACGTAACGCTCCAGTACACGGCGATAAAGCGCGTTGCGCGAATTGCGCCGCACGAAAAAAGCACCCATGGATTTAACCAGGGTTTGCAAGGGCCAGATTCTGGCCCACTCGCCCACCGCGTAAGACAGGGCGGTGCGCTCCG
>CAXBMV010000174.1:0-6477 GCA_963976575.1 uncultured Gammaproteobacteria bacterium
ACCAGGCCGCCGAGCGGGATTTGCAGTATGGCGATATCGGTTTCCTTGTCCTCTCCGATTAACACCGCCTGGCTGCCGCGACCGTCAGCCAGCGATATCAGGATTTCATCGGCACCGTCGATGACGTGCTGGTTGGTCAAAATATAACCCTGCGAATCGATGATGACCCCGGAGCCAAGATTGGTTTCGCTGTGGCTGCGCTGGCGGCGCCTTAACTGGTCGCCAAAAAACTGGCTGAAAACTGGATCGTCTAGCAGTGTGTGCGGCTTTTCGTTGACCGTCTTGGTGGTGTAAATGGTGACTACCGAGGCGGAGGAGGAGGCGACCGCATCGGCGTAGGAAAACACCGGCGCAGAGCTCGGGGTATTGTCCTGAGCCATAGTCGATGAGGCAGAATAACTGCGCAGTTCATTTTGACTGTCGTCGCCCAGCCAGTACAGGTAGATAATTGCCAGGGCGATGCCAACCAGGCCAAACTGTAAAATAAACCCGGTAATTTTGATTAGTTTCATGGCGGGATAGTATCATAGCCGTTACCGATTCTGGATGAGCAACCATGCAACTAAAACAGCTATGCGATTTTTGCCAGGACTACCTCGATGCCGATGCGTTTAATGACTATTGTCCGAACGGATTACAGGTCGAAGCCAATGCCGAGGTGCGCCATATCGTCTGTGGTGTCACAGCCAGTCAGGCCTTGATCGATGCCGCCATAGAGGCGGGAGCCGACACTCTTCTGGTACACCACGGCTACTTCTGGAAAGGTGAATCCCAGGCAATCGCCGGATTCAAGGGGCGTCGTATCGCCAGCTTGATTCGTAATAATATCAATTTGCTGGCCTACCATCTGCCGCTCGATGCCCACGCAGAAGTTGGCAATAATGTTCAACTGGCGAAGCTAATGGGTTGGCAGCTTGAGGGTAGTTTCGGCGAGCAGGGCCTGATTTGCGAGGGCAGGCTGCCGCAGCCGCAGACGCTGCAAGCGCTCAGCGATGATATCGAACGGCGTCTCGGTAGTCCTGCGCTGGCGATCAGTGGCGGAGACCATTCCATTAGCAGACTGGCCTGGTGCACGGGTGCTGCACAGGGATTTATCGAAGCAGCGGCAGCCAGAGGGGTCGATGGATTTGTCAGCGGCGAGGTTTCTGAACCCACGTTTCACTATGCCCGCGAGATGGGCATACATTATATCGCGGCAGGCCATCACGCCACCGAGCGTTACGGCGTGCAGGCGCTGGCGGCGTTGATTGCAGAACGTTTCGATGTGAGGCAACAATATATCGACATTGCCAATCCGGTTTAAGTCAGGGAGAATCAGTTATTTCAGCGGTTTTCTAAAATCAGCACTTTAGAAGGGGAAAAGGCCGTCAAATGGGCGATTTTAGCGGTTATTCCCCTCGACCATAAAGTTAAAGTAGGCTATGCTAGCGGCCGTTTTTTATGTCCGTGATAAAGTTCATTTGCCACGGAATTTCAATGATTCAGTCGGGGAAGAAGTCGAATGTCTTCAGATGATGTGGATAATAATCGCAGGCGTTTCTTAACGGCGGCGACGGTAGTTGTCGGCGCAGTGGGTGCGGTTGCCGTGGCGGTACCATTCGTAAAAAGCTGGAGCCCTAGCGCACGCGCCAGGTCTGCCGGAGCGCCAGTAGAGGCAGCTATCGGTAAACTGGAAGCGGGGCAGCAAATCATAGTCAAGTGGCAGGGCAAGCCGGTCTGGATTGTACGTCGCGATGAGAAAGCACTGGCGACCTTGACCAACCCCAATCTAATTGACTCGCTACGCGACGTCGATTCCGAGGAGAGTATTCAACCGGAATACGCGCGCAATTCCTTTCGTTCTATCAAACCGGAATACCTGATCATGGTTGGCATCTGCACCCATCTGGGGTGTTCGCCGACTTATCGCCCGGAAATCACATCGGATTTCCAGGGAGGCTTCTTCTGCCCCTGTCACGGCTCCAAGTTTGACTTTTCCGGGCGGGTTTATGCCGGCGTGCCGGCACCTACTAACCTGACGATTCCGCCGCATCACTACATCAACGACGACGTGGTGTTGATCGGTGAAGATGGAGTAGCATCATGAGCGAGCAAGATAACAACAAGGGTCTCATGGGCTGGATCGACGCGCGCTTCCCGGCGACGAAGCTATGGGAAGAGCATTTATCAAAGTACTACGCGCCGAAAAACTTTAACTTCTGGTACTTTTTCGGCTCGCTAGCCTTGCTGGTACTGGTTATCCAGATAGTCACCGGTATATTCCTGACCATGCATTACAAGCCGGATGGCGATCTCGCCTTTACCTCGGTCGAGTACATCATGCGCGATGTCGACTGGGGCTGGTTGATACGCTACCTGCATTCTACCGGCGCCTCGGCCTTCTTCATTGTCGTCTACCTGCATATGTTCCGCGGCCTGATGTACGGCTCCTATCAGAAGCCTCGCGAGCTGATCTGGCTGTTCGGCATGTTTATCTTTCTCGCGCTGATGGCGGAAGCCTTCATGGGTTATCTGCTTCCCTGGGGGCAAATGTCCTACTGGGGCGCGCAGGTCATCATCTCATTGTTTGGCGCAATCCCATGGGTGGGCGACGATTTAACCCTGTGGATCCGTGGCGACTTTGTTATATCGGATGCCACGCTGAATCGCTTCTTCGCCCTGCATGTCATCGCTGTACCGCTGGTACTGTTGCTGCTGGTGGTTATGCATATTATCGCTCTGCACGAAGTTGGCTCGAATAATCCTGATGGCGTCGAGATCAAAAAGAACAAGGATGCCAACGGTATTCCCCTGGACGGCATACCCTTCCACCCTTACTACTCGGTGAAGGACATAGTCGGCGTGCTTGGCTTCCTCATACTATTCAGCGTGGTGGTGTTTTTCATGCCGGAAATGGGTGGTTATTTCCTTGAGCATGCCAATTTTGTTCCGGCCAACCCGTTCAAAACACCTGAACACATTGCGCCGGTATGGTATTTCACGCCCTTCTACGCGATCCTGCGTGCTATCCCGCACAAGCTCACCGGCGTTATCGCCATGTTTGCCTCGATAGCCATACTCTTCTTCTTACCATGGATAGATCGCGGCAAAGTCAGATCGATTCGCTATAGATCCAGCAGTTTCAAATGGTTACTGGCCATTCTGGTGTTCTCGTTTGTCGGCCTGGGCTATCTTGGCGCGCTGCCACCGACCGAAATCCGTACCTTGTTTGCGCAGTTGTTCAGCGTTGGTTATTTCGGATTTTTCCTCGGTTTGTGGATCATCAGTAAAAACGAAAATACGCGGCCGGTTCCAGAGAGGGTTCAATAATGAAGTATGTACTAATTATTGTTGCCGGCCTGTTATTGCCGGGCATGGGCATGGCTGCCGCGGGCACCGGTTTTCCGAATGACAGCATCGAGATAGATTGGAGCGACAAGGTATCCATGCAGAAAGGTGCACGCACTTTCGTCAACTATTGCATGAGTTGCCATTCGGCCGCCTATTCACGCTTTAACCGCGTCGGCGAAGATCTGGGTATTTCCGACGAACTGGTGCGCGATAACCTGATATTCACCACCGACAAGTATGGTGAAAAGACCAAGGTCGGTGAATTGATGAAAACCACCATGTCGGTCGACTATGGCGAGGCCGTTTTCGGCATAGCACCACCTGACCTGTCTCTGATCGCGCGTTCGCGCGGCGTCGACTGGTTATACAATTACCTGCGCGGCTTTTACCTCGACGACAGCCGCGAAGGGCTGGGTGTCAATAACGGGGTGTACAGCAATGTTGGTATGCCGCATGTATTGATAGATCTACAGGGCCATCAAAAAGCGATCAAAAAGATTCGCAAGGATGCCAATGGAGATGAGCATGAAGTAATTGTCGGCTTTGAAATAGTGAAGCCGGGAAGCATGTCCAAATCCGAGTACGACCAAACTGTTTATGAACTGGTAGCTTTTCTTGACTATATTGCCGAACCATACAAGCAAACACGTAAGAATGTCGGTACCGGCGTCATAATCTTCCTGTTTGTTTTCATGATTCTGGCTTATTTTCTTAAGAAAGAATACTGGAAAGATATTCACTAATAAGGAATTAAATATGTCAGTTGTGGCTAACCGCCGTTCGGTGATGAGTTGTTTTTCATCACCTACAGACCCTGAGTGTCATCGTGCCCGCATCGTACTTGCGGAAAAGGATATCACGGTCGAAATTCATGATGTCGATACCAATAATCTTCCCGAAGATTTGCTCGACTTAAACCCATATGCCACGGTTCCGACCATGGTTGACCGGGACCTTGTGTTGTATAACGCCAGAGTGTTGATCGAATACCTGGACGAACGTTTTCCGCATCCACCGTTAATGCCGGTTGATCCGGTTTCGCGCGCCAAGAGCCGCCTCGCATTGTTCCGTATCGAAAGCGACTGGTTCAGCCTGCTCGGTGATATCGAAAACGGAACTGAAAAGAAAAAGGCCCAGGCGAAAAAAGCGTTAACCGAGAGCCTGATCAATTCGGTAGATGTTTTTTCGGCAATGCCGTATTTTCTGTCTGCTGAATTCAGCCTGCTGGATTGCAGTATAGCCCCGATTCTATGGCGACTGCCTTACTACGGTATCGATTTGCCCAAGTCGGCGAAACCGATTACCAACTACATGAAGAAAGTGTTTTCGCGTCCCTCGTTTCAGACCAGTCTTTCTGAACAAGAAAGAGACATGGTTGCCTGATCGGTCGCCTGGCGGCGTAGCATGACTTCGAGTAAACCTTATCTGGTCCGTGCCCTCTACGATTGGATACTGGATAACGATACAACGCCCTATGTCCTGATCGACGTCACCGTCGATCAGGTGCAGGTGCCGCCATCAATTGCCAGCGATGGCAAGCTGGTGCTGAACCTCGCCCCCCAGGCAATCGAGAACCTCGATATCCATAATGATTACCTGTCTTTCACCGCGCGATTTAGCGGCGTGGCCGAGAGCATCTATTGCCCGATGTCATCCTTGCTGGCGATATATGCCCGTGAAAACGGCGAAGGGATGATGTTCCCCAGCGAAGACGAAGACAAGGCGGACAATCCGGATAAGCCAGCCAAACCCCGCACCCCGAATTTGAAGGTTATTAAGTGACCTATACGGAGCTTCGCTCCGTATAGGTCATCCCGGAATGCGCAACGCGCATATCCGGGATCTCCAGATGGTTCACGCTCCCCAAAGGCTGCGCCCCGTTTATGTCATCCCGGAAGGCGCGTAGCGACTATCCGGGATCTCCAAAAGGTTCACGCTCCCCAAAGGCTGCGCTCCGTATAGGTCATCCCGGAATGCGCAACGCGCATATCCGGGATCTCCAAAAGGTTCACGCTCCCCAAAGGCTGCGCCCCGTTTATGTCATCCCGGAAGGCGCAACGCGCATATCCGGGATCTCCAAAAGGTTCACGCCGCTGCGGTCGCTCCAACTAATTGCAGTCCATTCGTCTGGAGATCCCGGACAACGCCTGCGGCGTTTCCGGGATGACGTTCGTTTGATTATGAGTGTCGGGGAGCCGGGGCAAATAATAAAGCCTTATCCCGGACCAGAAATCGCCCTGAAAGATATTCCGTGATCCCGGAATGCGCGTAGCGACTATCCGGGATGACGACGGTTATTTACGCTTCGCGCGTCCGTTTCCAGGATGGTGGTGCAAGAGCAGGGGAGGGCAGGGAATGGTGGCTACGTTTAATAATGGGTGGTGGCGTTCTGCGAACGCGGTTTGTTTCACTGGGTCCCGCGGTCGGGGCCGCGGGATGACAAAGAGTTGCTTTCGACAAGCTGGATTCCTGGTCTCCCTTTAATTAATAGAACGTCATCCTGGAAGCTGCTTTAGCAGCTATCCGGGATCTCCAGATGGTTCACGCCGCTGGTGTCGCCCTAACTAGAATCTGATATGCCGATCACTCCTCAACATCGAAGGCACTTTTTATCCAGTCGATCTGCTCCGAGCCATCCGCCTGTTGCTGGATGAGGAAGGCGTCGAAACGAAATGCGCTGTCGGCATGTTGCGGGTGCTGGGCGATAAAAAACCGGGCTGTCTGGATAATTTTGCGCTGCTTGGCCGGCGGGATTGCGCCGATGGCACCGTCGAAGCCGTGAGACTTGCGGTACTTGACCTCGATAAAACAAATGAAGTCCTGTTCGCGCATGATTAAATCGATTTCACCGAAACGACAGTGAAAATTTTGCTGCAGTAATAGCAAACCCCGGTCGCACAGGTAATTAGCCGCCTGGCTTTCGTAGCGGGCACCCTTGCCCGTTGAGGGTTTCATACTTACCAGAACTACTGTTCCACGGGGAGCTGGACGGGTTGCGGACTCAGCAGCAGTTTCGCGCGGCCCTTTTCATAGGTTGCCATCATTAACGCACGCTTGATACGCCCGTATTTGTCCACCGATAGCAGTCCGGTATTTTGCGACACCGATTCGCCCGGGTTGATCATTAATCTGCGTAGCGAGGGAATC
>CAXBMV010000175.1:0-6452 GCA_963976575.1 uncultured Gammaproteobacteria bacterium
TGCATCGCGGTGGCATTGGGAGTGGCAAAAAATACCAGATCACAGTTGCTGTAAGAGTCGGCTGCTGGCGCGCTGAAGCGTAAATCGGTGAGTCCGCGCAGGTTTGGAAATACCTCATCAATTGCAGTACCCTCCTGCCCACGCGAAGTGACAACCTCCAATTGCACATCCGGATGCACTGAAAGCAGGCGCATAAGCTCAACACCGGTATATCCGGTACCGCCTACTATTCCAACCTTAATCATTCTATTGTGTATCCCAAGTCGCTAAAATGGACGCAGCATTATACATTGAACAATAACCGAGAACATTTTAAATGACTTATTTACGCAGATTAACAAAACCAGCAGAACACGATTTAAGCGGTCGCCATGATCTGGGTTAAAGCCTTCCATATTATTTTCATGGTTGCCTGGTTTGCCGGCCTGTTTTACCTGCCACGACTATTTGTTAATCACGCTCTCGCCGAGGAAGAAGTGGTCAGGGCCCGCCTCCGGCTCATGGCTGGCAAGCTATATCGATTCATTACTCCCTGGATGTTGCTGACGTTGGTTTTTGGCGCATGGTTATTGTTTGCCTATGGTTGGAGCGCCTATGCCCACAGCTGGTGGTTGCAGATCAAGCTTGCCCTGGTAGCTGGCCTGATAGTCTACCATTTTTACTGCGGTAAACTGTTGCGCGAATTGAGCGAAGGTCGAAATCGACGCTCGTCTACCTGGTTTCGCTGGTTCAACGAACTACCGGTGCTGGTTTTATTTGCGGTGGTAATCCTGGCTGTGGTCAAACCCTTCTAAAAACTTTCCGCTCGGTTCGGCAGTCTTATCGATGCGTTCAGAAAGCGCGTTTCCAGGATGACAGTATCGATAGTGAAACCGAGTTGGGATTCAATAAAAAAAACCGTCGCCTTTCCGGAAGGGCGCAGGACTAAATACCTGGAACGTCTTCCCGGTAGGGCACAGGACTAAATACCTGGAACGTCTTCCCGGAAGACGCGCAGGACTAAATATTTCGGACGTCATCCCGGAAGGCGCGCAGCGCCTGTCCGGGATCTCCAGATGGTTCGCGATAACAGGAACCCTAACCTATTTGCAGCCCATTCGTTTGGAGGTCCGGGACATCTGCTACGCAGATTCCGGGACGCCGCTTCGCGGCGATTCCGGGATGACCCGGCGCTTCCGAGTAAGTCGTTACTAGCTTTGGCTTCGGGGAGATTACGGGTCCGAGGGAGATCCCGGATATCGCTGGCGCGATTCCGGGATGACCCGGCGCTTAGGCGCCGGGTCACTTACCCGCGCGGATGAAGCCACCTAGGCCGCGTTCATCCAGTCTGTCGGTATACATTTTTCGAATATGTGCCGCGTCCGGCATGCTGACCGCCACCGCGAGGGCCTCAACCAGCTCCGCATGGCTGAAAGAAAGTATGACTTTTTTCGCCTTCAGCAAACTGCCTACGCTCATCGACAGGCTGGATATACCCATACCCAGCAAGGCCATAACTCCCAGCGGATCTCCGGCAAGTTCACCGCAAACTGTAACCGGAGTATTGTTTCGACTGGCCCCCGCTACAATTTGCTGCATCGCCTTCAACACCGCAGGGTGCAACGACGAATATAAATCTGCGACGTTCTCATTGTTACGATCAACCGCGAGCAGATACTGGGTCAGGTCGTTGGTACCAATGGAAACAAAATCAACCAGTTTGCAAATATCGTCAATCTGGTACACCGCGGAAGGCACCTCGATCATCGCGCCTATCTTGGGCAGCTTCAGAGGCAGACCTATTTCCTCTTCTATTTCATTTCTGACGCGGTGTATCAGCGCTAGCGAATCATCCACTTCGCCTCGCCCACTGATCATTGGCAGCAATATCTCGAGGTTATCGTTACCGACATTGGCGCGCAGCATCGCACGCACCTGGGTAATAAAAATTTCCGGGTGATCCAGAGTAATGCGTATCCCGCGCCAGCCGAGAAAGGGATTGGCTTCAACTATCGGGAAATAGCTCAGCGGCTTGTCGCCGCCAACGTCGAGTGTGCGCAACACCACCGGTAATTTTCCGAAGGTCTCGAGCACATTACGGTATATCAAGTACTGCTCTTCCTCGCTGGGAAAGCGATCCCGTACCTGAAAAGGTATCTCGGTGCGATACAGGCCCACCCCTTCTGCACCACTGCGTAACGATGGCGTATGGTCGGACATGAGCCCGGAATTCACCAATAGAGTAATGCGATGATCATCGGTGGTAATCGCCGGCAGGTTTTTCAATTCCAGCAAATCCTGGTGAATCGCCGTCTCTTCGCGCAGGTAGGCCTGGTACTCGCTGAGAACCGATTTATCCGGATTTATAAAAGCCGAGCCATTATAGCCATCGACCACAATACGCACGCCGTCGAGCTGTTTTACCGGCAGGTTGGGCACCCCCATAACCGCGGGAATACCAAGCGCGTGGGCGAGTATTGCAACATGCGATGAACTGCTGCCGTGCGATGACACGATCGCGCTGAGACAATCCGAGGGCACATCGGCCAGATCGCTGGCGGTCACCTCGTCGCCGACCAGAACGGTACCGTAGGGGCTTTGTTCGAGCATTAGTTTGCGCAACACGCGCAGGCCAAGGTCACGAATGTCATTGGCGCGCTCGGCCAGATATTCGTCGTCCATTTTTTCGAACACCTGGGCGTGCTCCTCGATGGTGTCACGCCAGCTGGCCGGGGCCCAGTTGCCAGCAGCAATGCGCTTTTCGCTGTCATCGATCAAGGGGCCGCTACTAATCATCTGCGCGTAGGCGAGAAACAGCGCACATTCTTCCTCAGGCAGAGACTTGCGCATTTTTTTGGCCTGATCGTTTAACTCTTCGCAAACCTTGCGAATGGCTTCCCTGAAACTTTCGATTTCAGCCCCGGTATCGCTAATTTTCTTATCGGAAACGCCATCCAGGCTGATGCCACGGTTCAACACTACGACTTCGCCGATTGCCATTCCAGGGGCACCGGCAACGCCTTTTACCATGTGCGTGATCGCTTTGCTGCTGGTACTACCAATGAGGTTAAAGCGACCGTGACTTTCAGCACGTTCGATGGATGTCGCCAGCTGAGCGGCCAGGGTCGTCAGAAAGGCTTCTTCATCTTCATTAAAAACCTTTTCCGCCCGCTGCACCGCAATGACCCCGAGCACCCGACGATGGGCAATAACCGGGACGCCCAGGTATACCGGAAATGCATTCTCTCCGGAATTGGGCACCATCATGAAATTTTTGTGCTCGGGAGCATTGCTGAGATTGACCGATTCGGCTCTGGCGGCCACGCTACCCACCAGGCCCTCGCCGAAGCGACGCTTGACCTTGCCTACGATCTTCGGGTTTAAACCACTGCTGGCCTTTAATTCGAGCAGCTCGGGGTCTTCGGCATTGGCCAGAAATATGGTGCAGGCATCGGCATTCAGGTCACGCGTCAAGCTGGCCGAGATCAGTTCCAGAGCACTATCGATATCGGTGGCGCGGTTAACCTCCTGTACAATCCGTTGCAGCCTGTGAATCATCGATGCCACTAAATGCTTGCTCCTTTATTCAATAGACAAACCGCTGCCATTACTCCCCGGCAGGTTTGAGCGCAGCTGCGTGAGTGCGCATTGGTATACCCTGCGTTTAAAATAGACCACGTTTTCCACCGGATACCAGTAATCCACCCACTTCCAATGGTCAAATTCCGGCTTGGCCGATGCTTCCAGATTAAAACTTTGCTCATCAGACTCCAGCTTGAGCAAATACCAGAGTTGCTTTTGCCCGATGCAACGCGGTTCCGCGTGCTTGCGGATAAGTCGACGCGGTAACTTGTAGCGCAGCCAGCTATCAGTGGACCCGAGCAAGCTGACTTTATCGGGAGTCAGGCCGGTTTCTTCCCAGAGCTCTCTGTACATCGCATCCATCGGATCTTCGCTTGCAGCAATTCCGCCCTGTGGAAACTGCCAGGCATCCTGCCCGACCCGGCGAGCCCACATTAACTGGCCCTCCTCGTTACAGAGTATGATTCCGACATTTGCACGGTAACCGTCTTGGTCTATCATTTCGCTCGCTGTTATAAATCGTATAGAATCTGGGCCGCCCATTCTGACATAGATTTTCTCGGCCCAGCAAGCCAAGAGCACAAGGATAAACATGACATTAGCAATATTTGATCTCGACAATACCCTGATCGCCGGCGACAGCGACTATCTCTGGGGGGAATACATGGTCGAAAACCAGATCGTCGACGAAAAGACCTACCGTAGCAGGAATGCATTGTTTTACGAAGACTACAAAAGCGGCAGGCTGGATAACGACGTATACCTGAAATTCGCACTGGAGCCGCTCAGTCACTACAGCATCGATCAGCTATATCAGTGGCGTGAAGACTTTGTAAACACACAGATCCTACCCATCGTACTGCCCGCGGCGACCGCTTTGCTGGACCAGCACCGGGAACGACAGCACGACCTGCTCATCGTCAGCGCGACCAATCTGTTTCTAACCCAACCCATAGCCGCGATGCTGGATGTGCACACGGTGTTATCAACCGAGCCGGAAATCAGGGAAAACCGCTATACCGGGGCTTACCTCGGAATCCCGACCTACAAGGAAGGCAAGGTCAAAGCGTTACAACAATGGCTGGAACAAACCGATAACAGCCTCGACGGCAGTTATTTTTACAGCGATTCAATCACCGACCTGGCGCTGCTCGAACGCGTCGACAATGCCATTGCCGTTAACCCTGACGATGAACTCGATGCAGTCGCCAGGCAGCGTGGTTGGGAAATTCTGGATTTACGTTAGGCTTTCGGCAGGGTGACACCTTTTTGCCCCTGGTACTTGCCACCGCGATCTTTATAGGAAATTTCACACACCTCATCTGCTTCATAAAAGAGCATTTGTGCGATGCCTTCATTGGCATAAATTTTTGCCGGCAAGGGAGTGGTATTGGAAAACTCGAGGGTGACGTGGCCCTCCCACTCAGGTTCCAGCGGGGTGACATTGACGATAATGCCACAGCGCGCATAGGTTGATTTACCCAGGCAGATAGTTAAAACGCTTCTCGGGATGCGAAAGTACTCCACGGTCCGTGCCAGCGCGAACGAGTTTGGCGGGATGATGCAGACATCCGACTTGATGTCGACAAAGCTATTGTCATCAAAATTTTTCGGGTCGACGATGGCAGAATTAATATTGGTAAAAATCTTGAATTCATCGGCACAACGGACATCGTAGCCATAGCTGGAAGTGCCGTAGGAAATAATACGTCCATTACCCGAATCGCGGACCTGCCCGGGCTCGAAGGGTTCGATCATTCCCGTTGACTCGGCCATCCGCCGAATCCATCTATCTGACTTGATACTCACAGCACCTGCCCAAAAAAAACGCAGTATAGCGGTTTCAGAGTCCGGGCGTCGATGATGAATTAAGCCGAACGGGTCGAGCAATATCGCTCACGGCTTCTATACTCAATAGCATTTGATGAAATTCCATTCCCCACAGATGGCCAATCTCCCCGCGACATTGCAATGTTTTCAGCCATGATTGAGAAAAATTACGGTCAGCTGAACCCGCTCCGCTGGTTGAATGCCGTAGCGCAAATGTTTCGCTTTCGCCTGGCACGACGGCTGCTGGTCGTGGTCATCGCTGCCATTGTGATTATAGAAATCATCATGATCATCCCCTCCTACGCCAACTTCAAGACTGCCCGATTGGGGGAATTGAGCGAACTCGCGCGCGTCGCCACGCTGGCCAGGTTCAAACACTCCAGCCCGGATAAACTCACTCTCGAAGACCACCTACGGGACATTGTTTCTGTAGACCCACTACTCATCGGTGCCAGCGCGATTGCATCTGGTAACAGTCTGGTGGACAGCGTAGGGGTGGCTCCGGTTCACAAGTTCAATGCCGACTATAAGGCGCACGGCCGCTTCAACGAGTCGACCTATCAATACGACGTATTTATCCCTGCGCACGATCTGGGTTCGGAATTCGCCATAATTCTGAGCATGGATGGGACGTCGATAACCAGTGAGCTAACCGCTTATACGCTCAGGATTTCCGGCCTGGTACTGATCATCTGCAGCGTCGTTGGCGCAGTTGTATTCATTTATGTTTCGATATTCTTTGTTCACCCATTAGAAGCGATTCGCGAAAGCCTGCGCCTGGCCAAGCTCGAACCCCGCCTTGCCGACAGAAACCTGATCGAGCATCAGCGCGATGACGAGCTCGGCGAAACCATCGATTTACTCAATAGCGCATTACGCGAAATCAGCGAATCTCATCGCTCCGATGTCGCCTTCCAGGAAGAACGATTGCGCGATTTTGCTGCAGCCGGATCCGACTGGTTCTGGGAAATGGACGAACAATTGCGCTTTTCCTATTTTTCCGATCAGTTCGAATCGGTGAGTGGCGTCGACCCAAACATGCTACTGGGGAAAACCAGGGA
>CAXBMV010000176.1:0-6447 GCA_963976575.1 uncultured Gammaproteobacteria bacterium
TCCAGCGTGGCGATGGAGACGCCGGAGTTGCCGACCTTGCCGTAGATATCCGGTCTCTCGTCCGGGTCGAAGCCGTACAGCGTCACCGAGTCGAAGGCGGTGGAGAGGCGTTTCGCCGCGGAATGCTCGGAGAGTTTCTTGAAGCGACGGTTGGTGCGAAAGGCATCGCCCTCGCCGGCGAACATGCGCGTCGGGTCTTCGCCCTCGCGCTTGAAGGCAAACACGCCGGCGCTAAAGGGAAAGCTGCCGGGCAGGTTTTCCAGCATCAACCATTTCAGCAAATCACCGTGGTCGGCGTAGTCGGGTAGCGATACCTTGGGCAGGCTCAGTCCGGAGAGGGTTTCGTATTTCAACGCGGTGCGGATTTCGCGATCGCGAATTTTCACCACGTACTCGTCGCCGGCGTAACTTTGCTGCACGCCTGGCCATTGTTCGAGCAGGTGACGCGCAGCGGCATCGAGGCGCTGGTCGCGTTCAGCGATCAATTTTTCCAGTTCATCAACCGATGCATTGGCTGAGTCGGTTTGTAGCATACGTTTCGACTCTACGAGCTGCTGGATTTCGCGTGCCAATGTTGCCTGTTTCGCAGCCTGCTGGTGGTAGTCGCGCAGGCAGGCCGAAATTTCGGCGAGGTAGCGCACCCGCTCGGCCGGCACTATGACCGTGCGTGCGGTCGACTGGCGTGTCTGCACCCTCGGTAAACGTGATTCTTTCAGGTCGAGACCCAGCGTTTGCAACTGCGCGGCTATTTCCTGGTAGAGGGCGGTAGTGCCGTCGTCGTTGAAGCGCGCGGCGATGGTGCCGAATACCGGCATTTGTTCGGCGCGCTGGTCGAAGGCTTCGCGGTTACGCTGTACTTGTTTGCTGACATCACGCAGCGCATCCTCGGCGCCTTTGCGGTCGAATTTGTTGATCGCGACCATGTCGGCAAAATCGAGCATGTCGATTTTTTCCAGCTGGCTTTGCGCGCCGAATTCCGGCGTCATTACATACAGCGATTTGTCGACGAAAGGGACTATGGCAGCGTCACCCTGACCAATGCCAGGGGTCTCGACGATGATCAGATCGAAACCGCAAAGCTTGCAGGCACCGATCACTTCGCCGACCACGTCGGGGATTTCACCGCTGGAGTCGCGCGTCGCAATCGAGCGCATGTATATATTGTCGTGGTTGATCGCGTTCATGCGGATGCGATCGCCGAGCAACGAGCCACCGGTCTTGCGTCTGGTCGGGTCCACCGCGATGATCGCGATCCGGAGCCGGTC
The DNA here is from genome assembly GCA_963976575.1 of uncultured Gammaproteobacteria bacterium. GTDB lineage: Bacteria > Pseudomonadota > Gammaproteobacteria. Next base: position 1,266 of record CAXBMV010000176.1, read on the forward strand.
TGCCTGATCGAGGCGGAAGCGGCGGATAATTTCGTCGGTGAGCGACGATTTGCCGGAACCACCGGTGCCGGTGATGCCGAGTACCGGGGTAGCAATCTTCTTTGCGGCGTCGATCTGTTGCAGCATCTCGGCCGACACCTGTTTGTTTTGCAACGCGGTGATCAGGCTCGACAGCGCGGCGAGGTCGCGTTGCTGTAAAGCATCGATCGATAGCGGAGCAAACTGACCGGGATCGAACTGGCAACGTTCGATCATGTCGAAAATCATTCCCTGCAGGCCCATGCTCTGGCCGTGCTCTGGGGTGTAGATACGGGTAACGCCGTAGGCTTCGAGTTCCGCGACTTCGCTGGGGATAATGACACCGCCGCCACCGGCGAAGACGCGGATTTCGGGGCGACCGCGCTGTTTGAGCATATCGATCATGTACTTGAGGTACTCGACGTGCCCGCCCTGATAGGAACTGACCGCGATACCCTGTACGTCTTCCTGAATCGCCGCGTCGACGATTTCGGCGACCGAGCGATTGTGACCGAGGTGGATGACTTCGGCGCCGCTGGACTGCAGTATGCGGCGCATGATGTTGATCGCCGCGTCGTGTCCGTCGAACAGACTGGCGGCGGTGACGAAGCGGGTTTTGTAGCGTTGTTTTGTCGCCGCTGCGGAAATGTCGTGAAGTTTGCCCTGTGCTTTGCCCATGAATCTGATCCAGAAAATGGTTGCATTGTGAATCGGCTTAAACTACCTTACGTTTACGTTAACGTCAATTCAAATTATCGCCGCCAATGAACACCGTTTTCGCCGCTAAAGACCCGGAATTTCAGGATCGGGTCAGAAAAAGTTTTGCCGATCAGGCAGTTATGGAAACCCTCGGGGCGTCCATAGCCACGCTTGAAGCTGGCGAGATTGCCATAGATTTTCCTTACCACCAGAAATTTACCCAGCAAAACGGCTTTATCCACGCCGGCATTGTTTCCACCATACTCGACAGCGCCTGCGGTTACGCAGCTTTTTCGCTGATGCCGGCAGACGCCTCGGTGCTGACCATCGAATTCAAGATCAATTTGCTGGCACCGGCCAGCGGCGAGCGTTTCCGTGCTGTCGGCAAGGTGAAAAAACCCGGGCGCAGCATCACCGTTTCCGAGGGTGAGTTTTTTGCCTGTTCCGGAAAGGGCGAAAAACTGGTGGCGACCATGACGGGCACGCTGATGGCGGTTTACCATGTATAAAGATGATGCCAATGGATAAATCAGTGGAAAGACGTACCTTCAGCATCGGTGAACTGGCCGATGAATTCGATATCAGTTCGCGCGCGCTGCGCCTTTACGAGGAAGCCGGGCTGCTCAATCCCGAGCGCGTCGGCACGCGGCGTATCTACAGCGAACGCAACCGCGTGCGTCTGCGCCTTATCCTGCGCGGCAAACGCCTCGGCTGGTCGCTGGCTGAAATCAAGGAATTGTTCGACCTCTACGATTGCAATCACGATGAAGGCGCGCAGCTGGAGCTGATGCTGGACAAGCTGGCACTGCGTCGTAGTACGCTGGAAACCCAGCGCCGCGACATCGAACACGCGCTCGAAGAACTCGACCAGATTGCCGGTAATGCCGAGCGCGCATTAGAATCATTGCGCCCCGGAAAAATTGACGGCGGCAGGAACTGATCATGATGCACTTACCCTCGCTCAACTTCGACCTCGGCGACAGCATCGACCTGTTGCGCGACGCGGTGCATGATTTCGCCCAGGCCGAGATCGCGCCGCTGGCAGCATCGCTTGACCGTGACAATGAATTCCCCAATCAACTCTGGCCGATGCTCGGCGAGATGGGCCTGCTCGGCATTACCGTGCCTGAAGCCTACGGCGGTGCGGCGATGGGTTATCTTGCGCATATCGTCGCGATGGAAGAAATCAGCCGCGCCTCGGCCTCGGTAGGCCTGAGCTATGGCGCCCATTCCAATCTCTGCGTGAACCAGATCAACCGCAACGGCAATAATGCGCAAAAGCAGCAATACCTGCCGAAGCTGGTCAGCGGCGAGTACATAGGTGCGTTGGCGATGTCGGAAACCGGCTCGGGCTCGGACGTGATCAGTATGCAGATGAAGGCCGAAAAAACCGACGCCGGTTACCTGCTCAACGGCAGCAAGATGTGGATTACCAACGGCCCCGATGCCGATCTGGTGCTGGTTTACGCCAAGACCGATGCGCAAGCCGGCTCGAAAGGGATTAGCGCTTTCCTGGTGGAAAAAAGCTTCGGCTTCAGCTGCGCGCAGAAACTGGACAAGCTCGGCATGCGCGGTTCTAACACCGGTGAGCTAGTGTTCAGGAACGTAGAGGTTCCGGCAGAAAACCTGCTCGGGGAATTGAATCGCGGTGCCGCGGTTTTGATGAGCGGACTTGATTACGAGCGCGCAGTGCTGGCGGCCGGACCCACCGGTATCATGCAAGCCTGCATGGACGCGGTAGTCCCATATATCCACGAGCGCAAACAGTTCGGCCAGAGCATCGGAGAGTTCGAGTTGATGCAGGGCAAGCTGGCAGATATGTACACCACCATGAATGCCAGCAAGGCATATGTTTATGCTGTCGGCAAAGCCTGCGATCGCGGCGAGGCCACGCGCAAGGATGCCGCCGGTGCGATACTCTACGCCGCCGAAAAAGCCACCTGGATGGCGCTTGAAGCAATACAGGCGCTCGGCGGCAACGGCTATACCAACGATTATCCGGTAGCGCGTTTGCTGCGCGATGCCAAGCTTTACGAAATTGGCGCCGGCACTTCAGAAATCCGCCGCATGTTGATCGGGCGCGAACTATTCAACGAAACCCTATAGAGAAAGTCATGAGTGAAAAAATTGTCATCACCGCCGCGGCGCGTACCCCGATGGGTGGTTTCCAGGGCGCCATGGCCGAAGCCAGCGCAGCTCAGTTAGGCGCAGCCGCGATTGCGGCAGCAGTGGAACGCAGCGGTCTCAAGCCTGAGGCTATTGACGAAGTCATCATGGGCTGTGTGCTCGCCGCGGGTCAGGGGCAGGCACCGGCGCGCCAGGCCAGCCTAGGTGGTGGCTTGCCGCTTTCCACCGGCTGCACGACCATCAACAAGATGTGTGGATCGGGTATGAAGGCAACCATGCTGGCGCACGATTTGCTTCTCGCCGGAAGCAATCACGCGATGCTCGCCGGTGGTATGGAGAGCATGAGCAACGCACCCTATCTGTTGCCCAAGGCGCGTGCAGGATTGCGCATGGGCCACGGCCAGGTTCTCGATCATATGTTTCTGGATGGACTCGAAGACGCTTATGACAAGGGTTGTTTGATGGGCAGCTTCGCCGAGGCAACCGCCGACAAATACCAGTTCAGTCGCGAGGCTCAGGATGAATTTGCGATCACTTCGTTGAAGCGCGCTCAGGCTGCGATCGAGGAAGGCGCCTTCGCCGCCGAAATCACCCCGGTGCTGATGAAGACGCGTAAGGGCGAGGTTAGCGTCGACACCGACGAGCAACCGCATAACGCGCGCATCGACAAGATCCCATCCCTGCGCCCGGCTTTTCGCGCGGACGGCACTGTTACCGCGGCCAATTCCAGTTCAATTTCCGATGGAGCAGCCGCGCTGGTATTAATGCGCCAGCGCGACGCCGGGGACAGGGCAATAGCGGTGATCCAGGGGCATGCCACGCACGCCCAGGAACCGGCCTGGTTTACCACCGCGCCGGTGGCTGCGATCAAAAAGTTACTGGAGAAAATCAACTGGTCGGCTGACGAAGTCGACCTCTATGAAATCAACGAGGCCTTCGCCGTGGTGACCATGGCGGCGATGCACGATCTCGGTCTCGACCATGCCAGAGTGAATGTCAACGGCGGTGCCTGCGCGCTGGGTCACCCGATCGGTGCTTCCGGCGCGCGCATTCTGGTGACCTTGATTTCAGCCTTGCAACGTCGTGGTCTGAAAAAAGGCGTGGCCGCGCTGTGCATCGGCGGCGGCGAAGCCACCGCGCTCGCGGTCGAGTTGATCTAAACCCTATGCTACTCAGCGAAGAACATATCCTGATCCGCGACAGCGTGCGCGATTTTGCGCAGCAGCGCATTGCGCCGCAGGCGGCCGAGTGGGACCGGAGCAATCATTTCCCGGCCGAGGAATTACGCGAAATGGGCGAACTCGGCCTCTACGGCATGGTCATCCCCGAGCAATGGGGTGGCGCTGGTTCTGATTACCTGGCGCTTGCGCTGGCATTGGAAGAAGTGGCCGCCGCCGACGGTGCCTGCTCGACCATACTCAGCGTGAATAACTCGGTGGTTTGTGGCTCGATACTGGGCTCGGGCAGCGAGTACCTCAAGGAAACTTACCTGAAGCCATTGGCCTCGGGACAGATGTTGGGCTGCTTTTGCCTGACCGAGGCGCAGGCCGGCTCCGATGCCGCGGCGCTGAAAACCAGCGCGCAAAAGCAGGGCGATGACTATCTTTTAAATGGCAGCAAGGCTTTCATCACTTCGGGCGCCAATGCCGATGTTGCCATAGTGTTTGCGCTTACCGACGCCAGCGCCGGCAAGAAAGGAATCAGCGCCTTTGTCGTGCCCACCGATAACCCGGGTTACCAGGTCGGCAGCATCGAACAGAAAATGGGGCAGCATGCCTCGGATACCGCGCAAGTATTTTTCAAGGATTGCCGTATCCCGGCAAGTCATATGCTCGGCGAAGAAGGCGAGGGTTATAAAATCGCGCTGATGAATCTCGAGGCCGGGCGCATCGGTATAGGTGCCCAGTGCGTCGGCATGGCGCGCGCCGCTTACGAATGTGCGCTGGAATACGCGCAGCAGCGCGAAGCCTTCGGCAAACCGATCATGCAGCACCAGGCGGTCGCTTTTCGTCTCGCCGATATGGCCACGCAGCTGGAAGCCGCACGCCTGATGGTGCACAACGCGGCAGTTTTACGCGATGCCGCTGAGCCCTGCCTGAAGCAGGCCAGCATGGCCAAGCTGTTCGCCTCGGAAGTAGCCGAAAAAATATGCTCGGATGCGATCCAGGTACTCGGTGGATACGGTTATCTGCGCGATTTTCCGCTGGAGCGCATCGCCCGCGACGTACGCGTTGCTCAGATCTACGAAGGCAGTAGCGATATACAGCGCATGGTAATCGCGCGTGAAATCGGCGGTGCCCGCGCATGAGCCAGATCGAATCGAAGCTGGGGCGGCGTA
>CAXBMV010000177.1:0-6439 GCA_963976575.1 uncultured Gammaproteobacteria bacterium
CAAATCTGGCAGTGTAATGATAGTTTGTCGCTGCGATTGCATCAATCCACAGGAACTGCAGCATCTCCAGAAAGCAGACTACGCCGGATCATAATGAAAAGAAGAACCTTCATCTCCGTTTTTGGCGGCTTAACCTCCAGCCTGCTATTGCTACCGGAAACCTGGCGCAGCCCAGCTCAGGCAAGCCTGGTGCCCAGGGATTTTGTCGGCCCGCTAATCCCGAGATCGATGCGTCCGCTGATTGCCTTTCGCAAACAGACTTCGATACGCAACCCACTGGCCAGTGCTGACAACGCCATCGTCGATAATCTTGCTGGCAAGACATCGAACGAAGAAACAGTGCCTGCGAAGCAGATAATTCTTACCGGGGAACGCGCAAAAACCTTTCAATCGGTGCTTGCCCGTCTCGCCCGACTACAGGCTTACGTTGGCTATGGAAACTTTAATGTGATCGGTTGGGATCAATCGTTACGAGTAGCCGCGGCACGCAGCAACATAGGTCGATTCAGCAAGACCGAACTCGATTTTATCGAGGAATTATTTTTTACCGATGCGCGCAGCCTGGGTTTTTACGGTGACAAGGTAATCACCCGCTTGAGCGATACCATTGCGATAAACGATATCCGCAAAATTCCTGGTTCAGGTCATTACCTGTTCAGGGGTGAATCCAGGGCAATCTATGAAAAAATTCGCAGCGACCTCGGCGACTCCATCGTCCTGACATCGGGGATTCGCGGGGTGGTTAAACAAATCTACCTGTTCCTCAACAAGGCGGCTCGCGTTGGTGGCAATCTTTCGCTGGCATCATACTCGCTGGCGCCTCCAGGTCACTCCTACCACGCCATCGGCGACTTCGATGTCGGCAAGAGAAATTTTGGTGAAAAGAACTTCACCGAGGAGTTTACTGCTACCGACGAATTCAAGCGTCTCTCCGATCTGGGTTACGTCGATATTCGATACCCACAAAGCAATCCATTCGGGGTGCGTTACGAACCATGGCATATCAAGGTCGTATGATCAGATCTCTGGTCCCATGCCTGCTACTCCTGTTTGTGACGCAACTGCAGGCATCCGAATATCCATTTACGCTGCACAAGTTGGTATCTTCCAGGGCGGGACCAACGATACTGGTCATAGGTGGCATACAGGGTGACGAACCCGGCGGCTTTACCGCGGCATCCTTGCTGGTCACCGATTACGAAGTCAGCAGAGGCGAAGTCTGGGTAGTTCCAAACCTGAATTTCGAGAGTATTCTGAAACGCTCGCGCGGTGTCTACGGCGACATGAATCGCAAGTTCCTGCAACTCCAGGCCAACGACCCCGAGTACAACGCGGTCTCCAAGATCAAGCGCATCATTACCGACAAGCAGGTTGATATTATCCTTAACCTGCACGACGGCAGTGGATTCTATAGTCAGGATTATATCGACGCGGATGAAAACCCGAACCGCTGGGGGCAGAGCATCGTCATCGATCAGTCGGTAATCGAGTCCGAACGCTATGCCGATCTCGAGGCAATTGCGCAACGCGTGATAAACACCGCCAATAGCAGCGTAGGCACGGAGCGGGAAGGATTCCTGTTGAAGAATACCCGCACCAGCGAAGGCGACAAGGAGATGGAGAAAACATTGACCTATTTCGCCATACGCAATGGCAAGGCCGCCATGGGGGTAGAAGCGAGCAAGTCATACCCTACCGAAAAACGTGTTATCAACCATCTCAGATTTGTCGAAGCGATGTTTACGGAAATAGGCATAGAGTTCCAACGCAGTTTTAAATTATCCGCCAGATCTATCAAGCACAAACTCGGTCGCGATATCCAGCTGGCCATATTCGACAACAAGATCGTCTATGATTTTGACAGCGCGCGAAAAACGATTAGCTATGTGCCACTGAAAAAGTCAGCGGGCATCGAATTCAGCACCAACAACCCGCTGGTTGCGATCGTCAATTCCTCGAGCCAGATAAAAGTGCGCTACGGTAATCGCAGCGTAACCACCTTGAAACCTGAATACTTTGACTACGATTATTTTCTTACCGACGTTGGCATGATAGTTGACGGTGTAGAGACCCGGGTGCCCATGGGCAGCATGGTCGCTGTCGAAGATGAATTCCTGATCCAGCCGATTGAAGATACCCGCGTAAACATCATCGGTTACCGCAAGTCAGGGCATCGTAACGAAAGCAATCTGTCCGTCCGCAAGCAGGAAATAGGTCGCCGATTTTCGCTGGACAGGCAGGCACAAAAATTTCGCGTGGAATTTTATCGGAACAATAAATACAGCGGTATGATTCTGATCGACTTTTCCGGCAAAACGCGTATCGGCGCGAATCGACAAAAATCGGCTTCGAGGCTTTAGCCGCACCGCGCAAGCGGAATAGCTACAAGGCCAGGGCTATTCGATTTTATTCTCGCGCTGTAGCCAGCGGATGAAAGGAACAATTCTATCCAGTGCCCGCCTGCTAATGCCCTCGACCGGAGGCATATCACCAAACTGCCAGTGATGCGCGCGAACCCCCTGCAGCGCCGCCCGGTAAAAAGCCGCGTCACCATGATGCGAAGAGACATAAAGTTTATGCATCAACGGCGGCCCCTGCTCGCTGCCTTCTCCCCATGGTCCATGGCAACTGCCACAGTTTTCCTGGAACAGGCTCATACCCAGGCCATATTCAAACGGCACCTCGACTTGCGCGCTGCTGCTTCCGGAAAAACAGTAAATCGAGGCCAACAACAAGCCACTCGCCTTCCATCTGGTAAATGTCATTTTCTGCTCCGTTGCCAATTTGAACCGTCCAGCCGAGCCGGCAGGTATTTAGGGATTCATAGTAGAAGAGTAACTTATAGCCCAAAGCTACATAATGATGTAGCTCCAGATCAACCTGCTCTTGCTAGTCAACCCGGCGCAACACCGTGAAACGGAGAAATCGGAGCATTCTACTGCAAGCCGACCTGCCACAATCGGTCGAAAACGCCTCGACAGAAGCAATCAAAAAAAAACTATTGACCTGTGCGTAACATACAGGTTGTAGAATAGCGTCATTACAGTAAAACCTGGGAGAAAAACCATGCTTACCGTCAACGAACTCGCACAAAAAAGCGGCGCTCCCGCCCATGTGGTGCGCTACTACACGCGTATCGGCCTGATCAAACCGAGTAGCAAGAAGGGCAATGGCTACCGTCAGTTCAAGGCCAGCGATGCACAACGCCTGCGTTTTATCCGCCAGGCCAAGGATCTCGGCTTCACATTGGGCGAAATCAGGCAGATTACCCAGCACGCAGAAATTGGCGAATCGCCCTGCGAAGATGTGCGTCGCATCATCCAGGATCATATCGTCGAAAACCGCGCCAAGATCGAAGCCATGTTAAGCCTGCAAACGCGCATGGAACAGGCGCTGGAAAATTGGAATCGGATGCCTGACGGCATACCCGATGGCACCAGTATTTGTCACCTGATCGAAGGCTTCGATCAGGGCGACAGTTAACCCACTCATTATGGAGAACAAGACCATGCATAGCTGTGCACATCACGAAGCAGAAACCCTGCTAGACCCTGTTTGTGGTATGACAGTTACTCGCGAAAGCGAGCATCACCACCAGCACGAAGATGTCGACTATTTCTTTTGCAGCGCCGGCTGCAAGCAGAAGTTCAGCGGCGACCCGGTACACTACCTGACGCCCCCCGACGAAAGAGAAGTAGTCGCCGCACCCGAGGGCACTGTTTATGGTTGCCCGATGGATCCCGAGGTGAAACAGGACCACCCCGGCCCCTGCCCGATCTGCGGTATGGCGCTGGAGCCTATAGGCCTGGTACTACCAACCACAATCACCGAATACACCTGCCCGATGCACCCCGAGGTGGTTCAGGATCATCCCGGCAGCTGCCCGAAATGCGGCATGGCGCTGGAACCTCGTTTTATCCAGGTCGAGGAAAAGAACGAAGAACTGATCGACATGAGCCGACGCTTCTGGGTTAGCCTGGTACTTTCCGTACCGGTGTTCCTGCTGGCCATGATGACCGACATGCTACCCGGGCTGATGCCTGCAGGCCTGTCGATGGAAGCCGTGCAATGGACGGAATTTGTGCTTGCAACACCGGTGGTGTTGTGGGGTGGCTGGCCTTTCTTTGTGCGCGCCTGGAATTCGATACGTAGCTGGAACCTGAACATGTTTACGCTGATCGGCATAGGTGTCGGTGTGGCCTGGATATATAGCCTTGTCGCGCTATTGGTTCCGCATATCTTCCCGCCAAACATGCTGCATGCCGATGGACGCGTGCCGGTTTACTTCGAAGCTGCAGCGGTAATCATCACCCTGGTGCTGCTCGGCCAGGTGATGGAACTGCGCGCGCGCAGCCAGACCAATATGGCAATCAAACTACTACTCGGACTGGCACCAAACATGGCACGCATTGTTCACGCGGACGGCAGCGAGGAAGACATTGCTTTAGACCTGGTAGTACCCGGCAACATACTCCGGGTAAGACCCGGAGATAAGGTGCCGGTAGATGGCATAGTTACCGAAGGCAACAGCGCTGTCGATGAGTCGATGGTGACCGGGGAGTCGATCCCGATCGAAAAAAGCACCGGCGATACTCTGATCGGAGCCACTGTTAATGGCACCGGAAGCCTGCTGATGGAGGCACAGAAGGTCGGCGCAGATACTCTGCTTTCACAAATCGTACGCATGGTCAGCGAGGCGCAAAGATCACGCGCTCCGATACAGAAACTGGCCGACCAGGTGGCTGGATATTTTGTGCCCAGCGTGGTCGTGATTGCGCTGCTGGCAATGATTGCCTGGGGCTTCTTCGGACCCGAGCCTCGTTTGGCCTATGCCATCATCAATGCGGTTGCAGTATTGATTATTGCCTGCCCCTGCGCGCTCGGCCTGGCGACGCCTATGTCGATCATGGTAGGTACCGGCAAGGGCGCCAGTCTCGGCGTACTGATCAAGAATGCAGAAGCGCTGGAAATTCTGGAAAAGGTCGATACTCTGGTGGTCGATAAAACCGGCACCCTGACCGAGGGCAAGCCACAACTGATCGAAGTCCGCGCAGGCGAAGGGTTCGATGAGAAAGAAGTGCTACATCTCGCAGCCAGTCTGGAACGCGCCAGCGAACACCCGCTGGCCGAAGCCATAGTCTCGGGTGCCGAGGAACGCGCTATTCAACTGGACAAGGTCGAAGACTTTGCATCGGTTACCGGCCAGGGTGTCAGCGGCAGCATAGCCGGGCATAAGGTTGTGCTGGGCAATTTCAAGCTGATGCAGTCTCTGGAAATCGATTTTCAAGCATACACCGACGAGGCCGAAAGCGGCCGCGCGCTGGGACATACGGTGATGCTAATCGCGATAGACAACAAGGCCGCCGGATTGATCAGCGTGGCTGATCCAGTCAAGCAATCCAGCAAACAGGCCATCGATGATTTACATGCTGCAGGTATCAGCGTAGTCATGCTCACAGGTGATAATCGTACAACCGCGATGGCGGTGGCCAAACAGCTCGGCATAGACCGGGTCGAGGCCGAGGTATCACCCGATCAGAAAGCAGCTATCGTCGAGCAACTGCAAGCCGAGGGCCATATAGTGGCAATGGCTGGCGATGGTATAAACGACGCTCCGGCGCTGGCCAGGGCACAGGTTGGAATCGCCATGGGTACGGGTACCGACGTGGCCATGGAAAGCGCCGGGGTAACCCTGGTGAAAGGCGATTTGCGCGGCATAGTCCGTGCCAGGCGCCTGAGCCAGGCGACCATGAGTAATATCCGCCAGAACCTGTTCTTCGCTTTCATCTACAACTCGCTGGGTGTGCCGATAGCAGCCGGGGTACTCTATCCGTTCTTCGGATTACTGCTATCGCCAATGTTGGCAGCCGCGGCCATGAGCCTCAGTTCGGTGTCGGTGATTGGTAACGCGCTGCGTCTGCGCGGCGCTAAAATCTAGAACGAAACCACGGCGATAAAAAGCATATGTTCAGGCAGATTACAGGGTGAATACAGCCAGCAGGAAAATCGGCATACTGCTGCTGGTCTGTATCGCCCTGGCTGGCGGCTATGTTGCGTTGATCAATTCCAGCCATGGCGAATTATTTTCCAACATGGATTTACTGGTTGAGCGCATCAGGCAGTCCGCTTATCTGGGGCCGCTGTTAGTCATTTCGCTGATGGCAATTGCGGTAGTGTTTAACCCCCTGCCAAGCGCGCCGATAGCGCTCGCCGCCGGTGCCGTATACGGACATACCACGGGCACGCTCTACGTCGTACTGGGTGCCGAAATCGGTGCTCTTGTCGCCTTTTATATTTCCAGGATAGCGGGTTACGAACTGATCAGAAAATACCTCGGCAACAAACTTTCGCTGGGGCGATGCGGATCGCAGAATGCGCTCACCGCGATGGTATTTGTATCCCGTTTAATCCCCTTTATGTCCTTTGATCTGGTCAGTTA
>CAXBMV010000178.1:0-6436 GCA_963976575.1 uncultured Gammaproteobacteria bacterium
CTGGATCAGGAGGAAGCCCTGCTCGAGCTCTACCAGCAGGATGAAGACGTTACCCTGTTGATCGATATGGCAAAATCGCTCGAGGGGTTGACGCGCAATGTCGGTAAACATGCTGGCGGCGTGGTGATTTCACCCAGCGATCTGACCGATTTCACACCGCTTTACTGCGAGCAGGGTGGCGCCGGGCTGGTATCGCAGTACGACAAGGACGATGTCGAGGCGGTCGGCCTGGTCAAGTTTGACTTTCTCGGCCTGCGAACCCTGACCATAATCGACTGGGCGGTGAATGCCATCAACGCTCGCCACAAAAACCTCGATTTAAAGATACTGGCGCTTCCGCTGGATGACCCGGCCTGCTTCAAGCTGCTTCAGGCCTACCAGACCACGGCCGTATTTCAGCTCGAATCGCGTGGCATGAAGGATTTAATCCGTCGCCTGCAGCCGGATAGTTTCGAAGACATCATCGCGCTGGTGGCGCTGTTCCGGCCCGGCCCGCTGCAATCCGGAATGGTCGATGATTTTATCGACCGCAAGCACGGTCGCTCGAAGGTCGAATACCCACACCCGGCGCTGGAAGTCATACTCAAGCCAACCTATGGCGTTATCCTCTATCAGGAACAGGTCATGCAAATCGCGCAGGAACTGGCCGGATATACCCTCGGTGGTGCTGACATGCTGCGCCGTGCAATGGGCAAGAAGAAGCCGGAGGAAATGGAAAAGCAACGCGTTATATTTACCGAGGGCGCGCTGGCTAACGGGGTAGAGGTTGCCACTGCCACCTATATCTTTGACTTGATGGAAAAGTTTGCCGGCTACGGTTTCAATAAATCCCATTCCGCCGCCTACGCGTTGATTTCCTACCAGACGGCCTGGTTAAAGACGCATTACCCGGCAGAATTTATGGCCGCGGTGCTATCGGCTGATATGGACAATACCGACAAGATCGTCACCTTGATCGACGAGTGCCGTGAAATGGCGCTGGATATCCAGCCGCCGGATCTGAATCGCTCGAACTACGCCTTTACCGCTGGCGATGAGCGTGTGATTTACTACGGCCTCGGCGCCATCAAGGGCGTGGGCCAGGGCGCGATAGAGGCAATCGTTCAGGGGCGGGCAGCGGGGCCATATCCCACGCTGGACGATTTTTGTGAATCTGTGGATTCATCCAGATTGACGCGCAAGGTACTCGAAGCATTGATCAAGGGAGGGGCGATGAATTGCTTCAGCGAGAATCGTGCAGCATTGATGGCGCACCTGCCTTTTGCAATGCAGGCCGCCGAACAAAAACAGAATAATTTAAATTCCGGGATTAGCGACATGTTCGACAGTATTGCCCCGGTGGAAGAGGCACGCGCGCTACCGGACTGCGAAGCCTGGGACGAAAAAACCCGCCTGATACTGGAGAAAGAAGCGCTTGGTCTCTATCTGACAGGGCATCCGCTGGCCATTGTCGAATCTGAAATCCGCCAGATTAGCTCGCTCAAACTGGGCCAGTGGCTGGAGCGACTCGATACCGCTGGCAGCAGCGCCAACGGCAATGGCCGATTTCGACAGAAAGAGCAGCAGACTACCGTTTGCGGACTGGTGGTCGACATACGCATGCGTAACAGTTTCAAGGGCCGCGAAGCCTTTGTTACGCTCGATGACCGCAGCGCACGCGTGGATGTCAGGGTAGTACCTGAATTGCTCGCAGACGTTGAAAGCATTATGCAGAAGGATCAGGTGTGGGTTGTCGAAGGCGGTATCGCCTACGATGATTTCAATAATGGCATCAAACTGCGCGCGGTGAAGGTGCAATTACTCGACGATTACCGTTGCGCGCATGCGCGGGCACTGCATATCAATCTGAATGGTGATGCCGAGCGGGTAGTAGACAGCCTGATCAGAGATCTCGGGCAGTTTCGCAGTAACGACGCTATGCCGGTAATTTTCCACCTGCAGTACGAGGAGTACAAATACCAGCTGCGCAGCAATGGTGAATGGTCGATCAGACCCGATGAACAATGCCTGCTGACCCTGCAACGCAGCGTCGATAAGTCACAGTTTTACTTCGATTACCCCTGATCGATGGTTCGGCGGGTGCTTAGCGAAAAACAGCGCCGTTTTCTACCAGCGCATCGCTCATCAGATAGATAAAGCTGCGCAAGTGTTGCGCCGGTGTGGGCAGACTGTCGTTGTCATCGGCGGCGGGGTAGGCGCGGCGTTGCAGCCCGGTCTGGGTTTTGCCTGGATTAAAGCAGTTCACATGAAGCGGGCTGCCTTCGTATTCGCGCGCCATTAAACCGGCCATGGCCTCGAGGGCCTTTTTGCTGACCTGATAAGCATCCCAATAGGCCCCGCTTTTGTCGTCTGTCATAAATAACAGCGAGGCCAGTTTTGACTGACGTAACAGCGGCAGGCAAGCCCGACTCAATAGATAAGGTGCGTGCAGGTTTACCTGGTGCACCTTGTACCAGAGTTCGGCATCGCTTTGTTCAAACAACGTCGGTGCACCGAGTATTGCCGCGCAATGAATGAGGCCGTCGAGACGACCAAACTCCTTGTCGATATTGGCTCCCAATTCTTCGTACTCGTGCTCGTTGGCGCCTTCCAGATTCATCGGATAGATCGCTGGAACCGGGTATCCTGCCTGCTCGATTTCGTCGTACAGAGTTTCTACTAGGCGCAGGTTCTTGGCGAGTAGAATAACCGTGGCACCGTGCTCGGCCAGGGCCAGCGACACGGGTTTGCCAAAACCACCGGTGGCGCCGCTGACCAGGATGATCCTGTCTTTTAGCTGGTCTTTGCTCGGGATAAAGTTATCGGGTATGGATATCATGTGGGAGATTCGTTACTAAGGTGGTTCAACAAGTCCAGAGGGTGATCGATTATAGCATTCGCCCGCCAACTTTGAATATCGGTGCCCGGCTGTATATAGCCATAGGCGGCGGCCAGGGTTTTCATCTCGGCGGCCTTTCCAGCGACTATGTCGCGTTCGTCATCACCGACATAAATACAATCCCGTGAAGACAGCTGCAGGCGTTCAGCGGCCACGATCAGCGGTAGTGGGTCGGGCTTTCTGCGCGCCAGCGTATCACCGCAAATAACAACGCCGGCACGCTCCAGTAGTTGCAGCTGCCTGAGCAAAGGCCGGGTCAGCCATTCGGGTTTGTTGGTGACTATACCCCAGGCCAGGCCACGCTGCTCCAGTTCATTCAGTATTGTCTCGAAACCATCAAACAGCTTCGACTGGTCGGCAACGATTGCAAAATAGTGCTGCAGGTAACGCTGTCGCATGGACTCGATTTGCTGCTCATCACTCATCCTGGGAAAACCCAGTCTGGTCAGAACCAGTCCGCCCTGGGAGACAAAGGGTCGAACCTGTTCCAGCGGCAACGGCGCTTGTCCTTCTTCCTGAAGCAGGTTGTTTAGTGCCGTTGCCATATCGGCGGCGGTATCGATCAGTGTTCCGTCGAGGTCAAGCAATACTGCTTTAATCATCGCGGCGACAGGCCATCAGATAGTTGATATCGATATCGCTACCGAGACGATATTGTTTGCTGATCGGGTTATAAGTCATGCCGGTAATGTCGCTCACCATCAGGCCATTATTGCGTGCAGCAGAGGCCAGTTCAGAGGGTTTGATCAATTTTTTATAGTCGTGGGTGCCGCGCGGGATAAGGCCGAGAATATATTCGGCCCCCAGTATCGCCAGTGCAAATGATTTAGCATTGCGATTGATCGTCGAAAAAATAATCCAGCCATCGGGTTTCACCAGCCTGGCTGCTGCCTCTACTACCGACTGCGGTCGCGGAACGTGTTCCAGCATTTCCAGACAGGTGACCACATCAAATTCGGCGGCATGTTGATCTGCGTAATCTTCTGCGGTCGCCAACTGGTAATCGACATCCAGATTCGACTCGTGTAAATGCATTTTCGCAACCTGCAAGGATTGTTCGGCCATGTCGATAGCGCTGACGCGAGCGCCACCTTCGGCCAGTGCCTCGGCCAGAATGCCGCCACCGCAACCGATATCGAGAATGCGTTTGCCAGCAACGCCGCCCACCTGCTGTTCGATGTAGTGGAGTCGTAGTGGGTTGATGTCATGCAGGGGTTTGAATTCGCTTTCAGGGTCCCACCAGCGGCTCGCTATGGACTGAAATTTTTCGATCTCGGCGGCATCGACATTGTGCTCAGCAGACATTACGCACTTCCCGGGTTGATTTTTCGAGCCCAGCTTTTCGCCTTGCGCAAAATGGCAGCGCTGTCGATATGACAGAACTCATAATCTTTCAGCTGGGCTACACCGTTGATCCAGACATGCGATACCTGTCTACTGTTGAGTGCGTAAACCAGTTGATTCACAGGGTTATAAAGGGGCTGGGTGTTCAGGGCCGACATGTTCACCGCGATCAGATCGGCGTATTTGCCGGGCTCGATACTACCGATTTGCTTGCCAAGGCCAAGTGCCCTGGCACCATTTATGGTGGCCATTTCGATGCTCTGGCGGGCATTACAGGTCGCTGCGTCCGCGCTGGTTTGCTTGGCCAATAGCGCCGCGCTGCGCATTTCCGCGAACAGGTCGAGATCATTGTTGCTGGCAGCACCATCGCTACCGAGACTGACATTGACGCCTTTATTCAGTAACTCGCCCACCGGACAGACCCCGCTGGCCAGCTTGAGATTAGATTCGGGACAGTGCACCACGTTAACCCCGGCTTCGGCAATACGCTCGATCTCGAAGGCATCAAGCTGGGTCATGTGTACCGCGACCAGGTTGGGATTGAGCAGGTTGAGTTGATCCAGCCGCTGCAGCGGGCGCATACCGGTGTCTTTCTGTGCCTGTTCGACTTCGGCGGCAGTTTCGTGCACATGCATGTGCACCGCTATGTCGAGTTCGCTGCTGTACATGGCAACCTTTTCCAGCGCCGCATCGGAAACCGTGTAGGGGGCATGCGGGGCCAGCGCACTGGTAACCAGTGGGTACTCGCGGACCTCATCGTGCACCGCCAGCGCCTTGTGCAGATACTCCTCGGCATTCTTCGCCCAGGGGCTGGGGAAATCCAGCACGATCAGGCCAACCACGGTGCGCATGCCAATATGCTGCGCACGGCGCGCGACCAGGTCGGGAAAGTAATACATTTCGTTCAGGCAGGTTGTGCCCGAGCGAATCATTTCGGCAGCGGCCAGATCGAAACCATCTTCGATAAAAGCGGCGTCGACCCATTTTGATTCGGCTGGCCATATGTGCTCTTGCAGCCATTGTTGCAACGGCAAATCGTCGGCGATACCGCGTAGCAAACTCATGGAGGCATGCGTATGGCTATTCACCAGGCCGGGCATTAATACGCAGTCGGGCAGCCGCGTCACTTCGGCCGTGGCGTATCCGGGCAGCTGCTCGATTTCGTCATCGGCGCAGATGGACTGAATACGGTTGTTTTCTATGACCACGGCGACCTGGCGCAGCACTTCGAAGCCGCTATTTACGGTGACCAGCCATTCTGGCAAGAGTATTTGGAGGCTATTTTTCATAGCCGCACCTTACAAGATTTACGCAGCAGGGGAAATGGGAATATGGAATAGGCGCCGGGCGCTGAAATCGGTTATCGGTGCGGGATTGTCCGCTATGGTGAAAAACGGTTGAATCGCTGTGAAATTCCCTCTGAGACGAGATCTTATCAGTAGTGTTGCCCCTTGGGTTTGTGCTAAAATGCCGTAGAAATTAAATCTAAACGTCCTGCGCCACTCCTAACCCATGAGCACCGATTTTTATGGCTGATATCGCCAAGGAAATTTTTCCTGTTAATCTCGAAGACGAGATGCGCCAATCTTACCTCGAATACGCGATGAGTGTCATCGTCGGGCGTGCGCTTCCCGACGTTCGTGATGGGCTCAAACCGGTACACCGACGCGTACTCTACGCGATGAGCGTACTCGGCAACGACTATAACAAACCCTATAAGAAATCGGCCCGTGTGGTTGGTGATGTTATAGGTAAATACCATCCGCATGGTGATACCGCGGTATACGACACCATAGTGCGCATGGCGCAACCTTTTGCAATGCGGCATATGCTGGTCGATGGCCAGGGAAACTTCGGCTCGGTGGATGGCGATTCTCCTGCTGCGATGCGTTATACCGAAGTGCGCATGTCGCGCCTCGCGCACGAATTGCTGGCGGACCTCGACAAGGAAACCGTCGATTTTCTGCCCAACTACGATGAATCCGAACACGAACCCATTGTGCTGCCCACCCGGGTACCCAATCTGCTGATCAACGGATCGTCCGGTATCGCGGTTGGCATGGCCACCAATATACCGCCGCATAATCTCGACGAGGTAGTGAATGCCTGTCTGTTGATGCTGGAGCAGCCTGATGTCGAGATCGAGCAGTTGATGGAGTGCATACCGGGCCCCGATTTCCCTACCGCCGGTTTCATCAATGGTGCGCGTGGAAT
>CAXBMV010000179.1:0-6435 GCA_963976575.1 uncultured Gammaproteobacteria bacterium
GACGAGTTGCTTGACGCCAGGCTGAAACCCCTCGCCGCCAACGAAATCACCGCCATCATCGAAACCATGGCCGACGTCGATGACCAGGCCGACATACTGCTGGCATTGCCGACGGACAAACTGGTGCAAATACTGCACACACTCGACGCGCACAAGCGCGAACGACTCGAAGCCGTGCTCTCCTATGCCGACGATACCGCCGGTGGCCTGATGAACATCGACCAGATCACGATACGGGCCGATGTCTCGCTGGACGTAGTGCTGCGTTACCTGCGTATGCGCGGAGAAATGCCAGACCATACCGATATGCTGTTCGTCGTCGACCGGCACGATCATTATCTCGGTGCACTATATCTGCGCGATCTGCTCACTCAGGATCCCGATTCAGAAGTCAGCAAAATCATGCGTACCGACATCGACGCGATGCACGCCCACATGGCTGACGCCGAGGTGGCGCGGGAATTTGAAAACAGAGACCTGGTCAGCGCCCCGATAGTCGACGAGCAGCACAAGCTTATAGGCCGCATTACCATCGATGACGTCATCGATGTTATCCGCGAGGAAGGAGACCAGTCGGTAAGAAACATGGCAGGCCTATCGCAGGACGAAGACATGTTTTCACCGGTACTGGTGAGCGCGCGCAGACGCGGCGTCTGGCTGGGTATCAATTTGCTCACTGCTTTTCTTGCCGCCTGGGTCATCGGCTTCTTCGAAGACATCCTCGAGCAGGTAGTTGCCCTGGCAATCCTGATTACCATAGTTCCGAGCATGGGCGGGATTGCAGGTTCGCAAACCCTGACCCTGGTGATTCGTGGTCTTGCCCTCGGACAACTGGGCAGCTCTAACTATCGCTCGCTGATCAGGAAAGAGATTCTGGTGGGTTTGTGGAATGGCCTGTTATGGGCAGTCGTTGTGGCTGCATTATCCATTGCCTGGTTTGACAATTATCTAATCGGCGCGATTATTGCGTTCGCCCTTGTGGTCAATCTACTGGCTGGCGCCCTCGCCGGAGCGGTGATTCCAATGATACTGAGACAGATTGGCATAGACCCGGCCATTGCCGGCGGTGTGGTTTTGACCACGGTAACCGACGTCGTCGGCATTATCGCCTTCCTCGGCATGGCCAGTCTGGTACTTGGCTAAGCGCCCGTCAGTGGGCCGTGAAGTTAAGCAATACAGCGCGCCCCTGCTCCCCCGCCAGTACACCGATTTCATCCAGCTCCTGCGCATCGATCTCCAGCATCGACATGATATTCTCGTTGGGAGTCAGGCTGGAAGGCTCGCCGCGACTATCGATGCGGTTGGCATTGACCCAGGCGTCGGCGATATTGACCACGCAACTATTGCGCTCAAAATCACTGCCATGCAAGGGATCGTGATGCTCGCGTACCGGCTGGTAAATGGATGCCGGCAGGTTCCAGTTTTCCAGTAGCTGCCCGCCGATCTCGGCGTGCGTATAACCGAGACAGTCGTATTCCAGCTGGTGTAAATCCTTGCCCTGATGGGTAGTTTGCAGAAGCAGGTCATGCATCAGCTCGGGCAATTTCAGATACATCGCCAGGTGACCGATATCATGCAGCAGTCCGGGGATGTAAATAGAGTCAGCCTGAGGCAGGCGCAAGTGTTGCGCCAGG
The DNA here is from genome assembly GCA_963976575.1 of uncultured Gammaproteobacteria bacterium. Taxonomy (GTDB): domain Bacteria; phylum Pseudomonadota; class Gammaproteobacteria. The sequence continues at coordinate 1,635 of CAXBMV010000179.1, forward strand.
TTTCGCGACAGAATGCCCACGGCAATACTATGCTCCCAGAATCGTGACATGTTGACGATACGCTCGGGGATACCGCTAAACGCCTTGACCACAGCGGTGACCAGGATCAATTCCCGAATCTGGCGCAAACCCAGCGTAGTAACCGCCCGGTCGATACTGTCTATGGCGGTGGGAAAGCTGTAGAAGGCACTGTTTGCAATGCGCAGCAGGCGCGCGCACAAGTCGGCATCGCTTTGCAGCAGTCTGGCTATTCTGTCGGTGCTACTGCTTGGGTCGGCAATCGCCGATTCGAGGCGGTAATATACATCCGGCAGACTCACCAGCTGGTTGACATCTTTTACCAGGCTTTCCATTCCTGCAGGACCACTTACCGTGGAGAGTTTCTCTAGCTTGACGCTTGCCATCGTGTTCCCTGATTTTTTTTGGTTTCCCAGAGCATAGCTGAATTCGGCATTACCACAACATCGCGGCACCGAAGACACCACTGGCATCGCCATGCAGAGCCGGCAATATCGGGGTTTCGACATAGTCGGAAAACACATAAGCAGGCAGACGCTGCGGAATCTGCTGATAGATCGCATCGATATTCGACATACCGCCGCCCAGCACTATCGCATCGGGATCCACTATATTGATGACATGTGCCAACGCCCTCGCCATCTGGTCGAAATAAAGCGCCATCATTTCAACGCAACTGGCTTCGCCAGTCGCGGCGGCTGCCACTATGGACGCGCTGTCCAGCGAGCTGGCATAGGTCGCTAGATAATTCCGCGCCAGACCCGGCCCGCAGAGGAAAGTCTCGATGCAGGCATTTTTACCGCAGTAACAGGGTTGCCCGCCATCCTCGGCACGGAGCCAGGGCAAGGGATTATGCCCCCATTCACCGGCGATAGCGTGGCGACCCTGTAATAGTTGACCATCGACAACCAGGCCGGCGCCGGTACCAGTGCCGATGATGACGCCGAACACCAGCGCATGGCCCACACCAGCTCCGCTATGCGCTTCGGATAAAGCAAAACAATTGGCATCGTTTTGAATCCTTAGCGGACGCCCCAGGCGCGCCTCGATATCCTGTAGCAGTGGCTGCGCATTGATGCACTGGGTATTTGAATTGCGCATCAAGCCGGTACGCGCCGAAATAGCGCCGGGTGTGCCGATTCCGATGCTGGCACTGACAGCGAGTTCCTCCTCGGCGGCTTGCACCAACTGCTCGATCATTGCCAGGATGGCCGTATAGCTATGCGCCGGCGTTACCACCCGTCGTCGGTAAATCGGCTGATTGCCGGCATCCAGCACCACCACTTCGGTCTTGCTGCCACCCAGATCTATGCCCAGTCTAAATGTCACGATTCGGCAACCGGTATACAATTTTTTTATGCATTTTTAATACTGATAACAATTTTTAATTACCTTTTCGACGGGTTAAACCGGATCGATACGGCAGAAGCCTTTTATTACACCATTTCCACTCAGGCGGGAAGACTTATCCACAGCTTATGCCCCGGGTCTTCACAGGGACATACACAAGATAATGTACTTGACCTGTGGCGAAAACACATTATATTGTGTCACAGTAAATATATACACCTTGAACGAACTAACGAAAGACTGGCCAATAATCCACTACAACAACAAGTTCAGACACTTGGAATCGATAGTTATAAATCACCTTAACTATCGACGGGGAGAAGTAGCCAGTGAATTAAACGCAAAACTTAAGCGGGCAATCCACCTGACATCACGGAACGGGCAATAAATGCAAAACATCGAATCACCATTAACAGAAACGGCAGTTGTTGCTGCCAAGCCGGTACAAACAGCGAGCAATGACAAGGCCAGCAGATTGAGCAGCATATACAATGTTGTGCGTCGTAATGGCAAGCTGACCAGCTTCGACAAGAACAAGATTGCGGTCGCCATGACCAAAGCTTTTCTCGCAGTCGAAGGCGGTCAGGCAGCAGCCTCGTCGAGAGTACACGAAACCGTCGAGAAATTGACCGACCTGGTCGTTGATACCCTGACCCGTCGCCAACCCGACGGTGGCACTTTTCATATCGAAGACATCCAGGACCAGGTTGAACTGGCGATGATGCGCAACGGCGAGCAGAAAATTGCCCGCGCCTATGTGCTCTATCGCGAGCAGCGCTCCAACGAGCGCTCGCGCGGCAAGGCCGAGCAAGGCCCGCAGGAGGAACAGCATGAGGTAGTCGAACTGACTGTCAAGCTCGCCAATGGCAGCATCGTGCCGCTGGATAGCAAACGCCTGCAAACGGTTATCGCCGAAGCCTGTAATGGCCTGACCAGCGTCAGCTCCGATCGCGTTTATGCGATTACACTGAAGAATTTATTCGACGGAGTAGCGCAGAAAGACGTCAGCCCGACGGCGGTTATGAGCGCTCGCGGATTGATCGATAACGAACCCGAGTATTCAAATGTTGCGGCAAGGCTGTTACTCGATGCACTGCGCAGCGAATCGCTGGCTTTCATCGGCGACGGTACACCCGAAGCAACCTTTGCGGAAATGTCAGATCGCTACTGCGCTTATTTCGCCAATTACATCAAAAAGGCCAGCGATCTCGAGTTGCTCGACAAGGAATTACTCAAGTACGACCTTAAGGTACTCGGCAATGCGTTAAAGCCCGAGCGCGATCACCAGTTTACCTACCTCGGCCTGCAAACCCTGTACGACCGTTACTTCATTCACCACGACGACATCCGCTTCGAGTTGCCACAGGCATTCTTCATGCGCGTCGCCATGGGTCTGGCGATCAACGAAGTCAGCCGCGAAGCACGCGCGATCGAATTTTATAACCTGCTGTCATCTTTCGATTTCATGAGCAGTACCCCTACCCTGTTCAATTCCGGCACGCTGCGTCCGCAACTGTCGAGCTGTTACCTGACCACGGTACCCGACGACCTTGACGGCATTTTCAGCGCCATCAAGGACGACGCGATGCTCTCCAAGTATGCCGGTGGTCTGGGCAACGACTGGACCAGGGTTCGCGGCATGGGCTCGCACATCAAGGGAACCAATGGCAAGTCCCAGGGCGTTGTACCTTTCCTGAAAGTGGCCAACGATACCGCCGTGGCAGTAAACCAGGGCGGTAAACGCAAGGGTGCCATGTGCGCCTACCTGGAAACCTGGCACCTGGATATCGAAGATTTTCTCGACCTGCGCAAAAACACAGGCGAGGAACGTCGACGCACCCACGACATGAATACAGCCAACTGGATTCCTGATTTATTCATGAAACGGGTTGCCGAAGACGCACCCTGGACACTGTTTTCACCCTGCGAAGTACCCGATTTGCACGACCTTTACGGCAAGGCATTCGAGACCGCCTACGCGGTACACGAAGAAAGAGCCGATCGCGGTGAAATCAAATCATTCCGACGCGTTAAAGCAGTAGACCTGTGGCGCAAGATGCTCGGCATGCTATTCGAAACCGGACACCCCTGGGTGACTTTTAAGGACCCTTGCAATATCCGTTCACCTCAGCAGCATTCCGGCGTGGTGCATTCATCCAATCTCTGTACCGAGATTACGCTGAATACTTCGGATACCGAGATCGCGGTCTGTAACCTCGGTTCGGTCAACCTGCCTCAGCATGTCGACGAGAATGGCCTTAATCTGGAAAAACTGGAACGCACCATCAATACCGCGATGCGCATGCTCGATAACGTCATCGATTACAACTACTACTCGGTACCGCAGGCGCGCACTTCCAACCTGCGTCATCGCCCGGTTGGTCTTGGTATCATGGGCTTTCAGGACGCGCTGTTTAAGCAGCACTTGTCCTATAGCACCCAGCAGGCTGTCAATTTCGCCGACGAATCTATGGAAGCGGTCAGCTATTACGCGATCCAGGCCTCGGTTCAACTGGCTGAAGAACGCGGCACCTATTCCAGCTATCCCGGATCCTTGTGGAGCCAGGGCATACTGCCGATCGATTCGGTTGAGATGTTGCGCGAGTCACGCGGCGATTATCTGCAGCAGGACAATAGTTCCCGCATGAACTGGGACAGCCTGCGTCAACGCGTCACCAGTATCGGCATGCGTAACTCGAATACCATGGCGATTGCACCCACCGCGACCATATCCAATATCTGCGGTGTCAGTCAGTCGATCGAGCCGATTTACCAGAACCTTTACGTTAAATCGAACCTGTCAGGCGAATTCACCGTGGTTAACCCTTATCTGGTGAATGACCTCAAGCAGCGCGGCTTATGGGACGATGTCATGGTCAATGACCTGAAATATTACGATGGCAGCGTCCAGCACATCGACAGAGTGCCCGAAGATTTGAAACAGATTTATTCGACCGCCTTCGAAATCGACTCACGTTGGTTGGTGGAAGCCGGCTCTCGTCGTCAGAAATGGATAGACCAGGGCCAGTCGCTCAACCTGTACATGGCCGAACCTTCGGGCAAGAAACTCGACAACCTTTACAAGCTGGCCTGGGTGCGTGGATTGAAAACAACCTATTACCTGCGTTCGCTTGGTGCTACCGCGGTGGAAAAATCAGCCACGCGCACCCCCGACAAGGTGGAAGAACCCGAACCCAAGGTTTGTTCGATACTCGACCCGGATTGCGAAGCATGCCAATAAACTCAGTAGCAGAAAAAAACAGGAGAACAACATGTTGAATTGGGATGACCCCTTAACACCACCGGCACCCAGAGCAACGCAACCTTCGATGGAGACGGCGGTCAGTCACGCCAAGCCCGCTGCAATGCCAGTAGCAGAGGATTTGCCTCGCGAACAACAAAGTGTGCGCGCGGACATCTCGCTGCCGACTAC
>CAXBMV010000180.1:0-6427 GCA_963976575.1 uncultured Gammaproteobacteria bacterium
TACCCGCCTCGATATGCGTCGACAGGCTGCAGGTTACGGTAACTTGAAATCCCTCGACTGTGAAGGGATTGGAAGGATTTGGCGGAGCCGCAGGGCAACCCGGGACCAGCGGCGTCACAACCAGCGCCTGGTAAATACCCCACTCGATACCGCTGCGCGCGGCCTGGAAAGCACGGGCGCCCTGCACCCCGTAAACCAGCGTAGTCTGCTGGACGCTGCGCATATTGGCCATGTATACGACCAATCCAGCCACTACCACGAGCAGAAATATGGCTGCGATCAGGGTAAACCCGGTTTGTCTGCGAGCATTCTTCATGGCAGATTAACCACGTGCACCTGGTGGAACAGGTTAATGTTTTCACCGCTGTCGCTGATGGTTATTGCCAGGCTGAGTATATCGCCGCGCTGCAGGCTGCCGGAGGTATAGGTAATAGCGCAACTGCTCAGCCTCGATATTACCGTATCGGCCGTTCCCCCCGCCGGCGGCAAAGGCTGTGCAATCGAATAAGCATAACCGCTGTAACGGATTATGCTGCCAGCCCCCGGGTTACACACATAGCTGACCGGGCCATCGACGAGAAATGCCCGCTGCCCCGGCGACTGCTGGGAAAACTGGAATCCGGGTGCGCTGATGGCGATATGGTGCTCGACATCTTCGCTGGGTGGTGTATTCAGCGACAGTGTCAGCGTGCTCGACGAGGGCGTGATAATGCCCGGGTTATTGTTCAGTGCCGCATCGCTATAAATGCCGGCTGAGGAGGTATTGTAAATAACCAGACGGGCGTTGATGACACCCGGCGTCAGGTTGTTGAGGGTGCCGAGGAAATTGAAGTCGGTATCGTTGCCGCTAAATTCGAGTGTATCCGTGTCGGCGACAAATTCGCCTCCGATCTGATCGCGATAGCGCGCGCCGTCGACGGTATTCACCATTTCCACAGCCTCTAATCCGGCCCCGCTAGCTGTACGCAGGCTGTTCGGCAAGGCCGCCTGGACGTCGCGGGCGATCTGACGCAAGGCCATTTCACCCTGGTCGACCAGTTGTGTGCGACGCTGTTGCGCGTCGTAGGCCTCGATCGGTTTCAATATCAACAGTCCCGCGCCCGTGGCCAGCGCACCGAGTATAACGATCACGACGATCAACTCGATCAATGAAAATCCGCAGTGTCGGTAGCCTTTGGTCATGGATAACGCAGCCTGTAGCCGCTAATCGCTATAGCGCCGATCGCCGGGTGGTTGACGCTGACATTGATGCGCAATGCGTCTGCGGCGGCTACGCCATTGAGGGCGCTATTGGTAATCGATAGCGTCACTATATAGCTGTCCAGACCAATACTGGCTCCGGCCTGATCGGCGGCCGGCCCTGCCGCCAACGAGCGATAATCCTTGACGTCATCATAGGTAGCGCGCGTCTCCCCGCCTTCGGCGGCACCGCTTTCGCCCCCCTGGGGATCGTCGAAAGACCTGAGCATGATTTCTTCCATATAGGCCTCGGCGATGGTTGCCGCCTGCTGAATCATCGGGTCGGCACTGCCGCGGACCAGATTGGAAAACACACTCATCAATGCCGCGGCGGATATGCCGATGACGATCAGCGTGACTATGATCTCCATCAGGGTAAATCCGGATGATTTGCGCATGGCCCTAGATCACCTCGACGAAACCGGTGCTGGCGTGCACGCGGAAACTGTAGCTGCTGCCGCTGAGGCTGAATACCGAACTCGGCTCGAGACGCAGGCCGCGTGCATCGAAGGTAATATCGCCAGCCGTGAGCGTGTATCCTGCAGGCGCATTGGCATTCGCGTAAGCAGTGGAGCGATTGGCCGGGTTGGCGACATTGACGCTAAAAGCGCCAGTGAGACAATTGGAGCGCTGGAGCAACTGGTAACTGTTCGCCGTGGTGACCACACGCACTTCGCAACCGTTACTGATCGCCAGTTTTTGCGCGAAACGCACTGCGCTGACGGTATCGTCGAAAAATCCGCGCGCGGCAAATGCATCCTCTCCGGTAAAACGTCCCAGTGCGACTATACTCAGGATGCCGAGCAGGACGATCACCGTGACCAGTTCGACCAGCGAGAAACCGGCGCATTGATGATTATTTACTGTCACCTTGTGAACCAGCTCAAACTTAATATCCTATTTTGGTATAATTTCACATTAAATGTTCCAAAAAATCATTTACTTATAGAACTATTTAGGTATATTACTTTAACTTGATCTATAATAACAAACCAAACAAATTATCTTACTCTACTCATGGGAGTTTTATACATGCATAAGTCACAAAAAGGTTTTACCCTGGTCGAACTGGTCGTAGTCATAGTTCTGCTGGGCATCCTCGGCGTAACCGCCCTGGGTAAATTCGAAAACTTGTCCGCCGACGCGGCCAACGCCGCCAATAGCGGCGTAGCCTCGGAAATCTCTTCGGCTGCGGCGATTAACTATGCTGCCAATGTAGTCAATGGTGGTGGCGTTGCCATGACTGGCCTTAACGATGACTGCGCACCTGCCAGCCTGGCAGGACTATTTCAGTCAGGTGCCTTCCCCGCATCACACACGAGTGTAGCTGGCGCCGGAGCCTGTGCTGCGGCTGGCGACACTTACACCTGCTCGATTACCGATACCGCGGGTCTCGGTGTAGCCGCGACTGCAACCGTGGTTTGTACTGGCCCATAATAGGTCATAGCAACAATAAAAGACCCGCGTTTATCGCGGGTTTTTTTTGCCTGGAATTTAGTCTGATCTCAAAACTCGGCGGTTTTGACAAACTGCAGGCCGAGGAACTTGTCCATGTCAGCCTCGAAGCGACCCGAGTGATTTAGATCGTCGTATTTCAGGCGTATGGCGAAGTAACTGTCAGTTTCCAGGTAGTGCGATTTATACAGCACGCGGCCGGATTGTTTCAGGTAATACCAGCCTGGCTCTAGTTCCGAGCCAACCTGTGCATCGGTTTCGCCTCGATAGGCCGGTGGCACCAGTTGATATTCGGCCATGTAAACAAAGGGATTGCCCCCCTCCAGATCGCCTATCTCGGCCAGCCTGCCCTTAACCGCGTAGCTGGCAAATACCACCACCAGCGCCGAGTCGATGATCTTCTTGGTTTGCTGTATCGATACGCGCTCGAGCTCGCGCTGGGTACTGTCGAGATAGCGGAAAAAAACCACCACCAGGATAAGTATCAGGATGATCATCACGCTGAGGCGAAAACTGATCGCCCCCGGGTGGGAGCCGATGGTCTTCATCGTCCGGCGAGTTGGGCCACGTCCCACATGGGTACGAAGATACCCAGCGCCAGCACCAGTACCATTGCGCCTACGGCCACATATATCAGCGGTTCGATCTTGTCAGACAGGGTTTTTACGTCGTAATCGACTTCTTCCTCGTAAAAATCGGCGATGAAGGCCATCATTTCGTCGAGGTTGCCGGCTTCCTCGCCGACCGCGAACATTTGCATCACCACCGGGGTGAACATGCCGGTTTGCTGCGCAGTGCGGGTGAGCGCCTCGCCGCGCTCTATGCCCTCGCGCATGCCGTTGACATGCCCGGAAATATAATCGTTGCCGATGGAACGCGAAATCACCCCCATCGCCTGCACTATGGGCACGCCGGCGTTATAGGCCATGGCAAAGGAACGCGCGAATCGCGCCATGAAGGCCCGATGCAATATGTCACCAATCACAGGCACACGAATGACGAAGTGGTGCCAGCGATAGCGGCCCTCGACGGTATTGATGTAATGCTTGAAGCCAATAATGGCACCAACCAGGCCTACCAGCAGGTAGACCCAGTAGGTGACGAAAAAGTTGGACGTGTTCAGTAGCAACATGGTTTGCCAGGGCAGCTCCAGCTTGTTGGCTTCGAAGAAGCTGGCAAACTTCGGGATCACCGCGAGATTGACTATGGCCATGGCGATGACAATGGCGATGACCACCGTGGTCGGGTAGCGCAACGCGGTCTTGATGTTATTGGTGATGCGCCGGTTGCGGTCTATATATTCGCCCATTTGCGCGAAACACTCTTCCAGCTTGCCGGTGTTTTCACCCACCTGGATCATGCTGATGTAGAGATTGGAAAACACTTTCGGGTGACGCGCGCAAGCGATCGACAGGCTGCGACCTGACTCCAGCTGTTCGAGGATGTCGCGCAGCGCCTTGATCAACAGTGGGTTTTCTATGGATTCGAGTATGCCGGCAATCGCGCGCGTAATCGGGATACCCGATTTGATCAGCGCGGCCATCTGCCGGGTAAACATGAGTAGCTCTTCGATGCTGATCTTGTAGAGGTTGAGCTTTTCCTGGATCTGCGCGATGACGTCGACCTTGACCTTTTTCTCCACCACCGAGATAGGGATCACGCCACGCTCCATCAACAGGCCGGCGACCGCGCTGCTGCTGGCGCCTTCAATCTCGCCATCGACCAGCTGGCCGTTATTACTCCTGCCCTTGAACTGAAAATTCGGCACTAGTCGATTTCCAGCGTCAACGGTTCATCGAGCAGGTCGTCGGGCACTTCGCCGGCGAGGCGCAGCATTTCCTCGATCGTGGTCAGGCCCTTGCTGGCATGCGCGTGCGCGACCATCACCAGTGGCTCGTAACCCGGCGCGCGCGCGGCCGCCTCGACGAAACCCTGGGAATCATCGTGGCGCAGCTTTTCCGCCAGTTCCGAATTCATGTCGAGCAATTCGTAAACACCCATACGGCCGTGGTAACCGGTATCGCCGCATTGCTTGCAGCCACGACCGTGCTTGTAGCTGTGTTTGTCGACGTCGATCTTCAGACTGTCGCGCAACCAGCCCTGTTCGAATTCGCTAGGGGTATAGTCTTCGATACAACTCAAACATATCTTGCGCACCAGGCGCTGCGCGATAATCGTGCGTAGCGTGGTTGCCAGCAGGTAACCCTTGACGCCCATGTCCATCAATCGCGTCGCCGTCGATATGGTGTCGTTGGTATGCAACGTGGATAAAACCAGGTGGCCCGTCATCGCCGCGCTCACCCCGATTTCCACGGTTTCGGCGTCGCGCATCTCGCCGACCATGATGATGTCCGGATCCTGGCGCAAGGCCGAGCGCAGTATGCTGGCGAAAGTCAGGCCGATGCGCGGGTTGACCTGCACCTGGTTGACGCGTTCGAGGCGGTATTCCACCGGGTCCTCGACGGTGATGATTTTCGATGACTTGCTGTTCAATTCTGAGAGCGCCGCATACAGCGAAGTCGTCTTACCACTACCGGTGGGACCGGTAACCAGGATCATGCCATTGGGCAGGTGAAAGTTTTTGCGGAAGCGGCGCAACAAATCCTCGGGCATGCCCAGATGCTCCATGTCCAGCGCACCGCGCGTCTGGTCGAGCAATCGCATGACCACCGACTCGCCGTACTGCACCGGCATGGTCGACAGGCGCACGTCCACTTCGCGCTTGTTCACCACCATGTTGAAGCGGCCATCCTGGGGTAGTCGCTTCTCCGAAATATTCAGCCCGCACATCAGTTTTAGACGCACCACAACGGCCGGCGCTATCTGCGTTTCCTTCATCACCTGTTCGTGCAACATGCCGTCGATACGCTGACGGATACGGATTACGTGCTGGTCAGGTTCTATGTGTATATCTGAAGCGCCCACCTGTACCGCGTCTTCGAAGATCGACTGCAACAGTTTTGCCACCGGCGCATCGGTCATTTCGGTTTGCAGCAAATCGTTCAGATCCGCGGCGCTGTCAGTCAGGTCCTGACCCAGCTCAGCGGCGAAAGCGCTGATTTCTTCGGTGCGCCTGTAAACCAGATCGAAATTTTCCAGCAGCGCGGCTTCGCGTACAATCGCCTGGCTCACCGGTTTGCTCAACTTGCTCTGGATTTCGTCCAGCGCGTATATATCGGTGGGGTCGGCCATGACCACGAGGAAGTCAGCGTCGCGCTCTTCCAGCACCATCGCGCGGTAACGCCTGGCGATGGATTCCGGCAACAGTTTGGCGGTCTCATTGCTGTAATTATAATTATTGATATCGATCAGCGGGATGCCGAGCTGGTTGGAAAGCAGGTTCAACAGGCTGGTCTCGTCGATCATACCCAGTTCGATCAGGGTACCGCCGAGCTTGCGCCCCAGCTTTTTTTGTTCACCGAGCGCAAATTGCAGTTGATCCTCGGTAATCAATCCCTTTTCGACGAGCAGGTCGCCCAGTCTGATTTTCTTGGTAAACGCCATCAGTTCAACACCTTTTCCAGGGTACGACTGCGCTTTTCCACAAATGCCTGCAATCGACTGTTCAAGTTGCCCAGCCTGGCCGCGCGGTGGTAAGACTCCAGCGCCGCGGCAAGGGCATTGTTATGTTCCTGGGAAATACCCAGGCCTATCCAGTTTTTTGCACTTGTTTCATCCTGAGCCAGTGCCAGCTGAAAATAAGCAATCGCATCGCGATGCTGATCGATGCGTT
>CAXBMV010000181.1:0-6425 GCA_963976575.1 uncultured Gammaproteobacteria bacterium
GCTATGGCCTGGGCCATTAACTGGGGGTTCTCAACTGCAGCGGTACCGATGACGACCCGTTTGATTCCCGATTTTATCGCCCAGTCGACATCTTCCAGCTTGCGGATGCCGCCACCGAACTGGATATTCACCTCCAGCCCACAGATCTGTTCGATCAGTGCCCAGTTATGACTGGCTTCTTCATCGAAGGCGGCGTCGAGATTCACCAGCTGCAACCACTCGGCACCCTGCTCTATCCAGTGTTTCGCGCAAGCCAGTGGATCGGTGTGAAATACGATCGGGTTATTGATATCACCCTTGGTAAAACGTACCACCTTGCCATTACGTAAATGGATGGCGGGGTAAATGTTAAACTTATTTAGTTTCATATAGTTATATAAACTATTTAAAGTAAATTATCCCAGCTCGAGCACGTCTTTCATGGCAAACAACCCGCGCTCCTGCTGCGCGATCCAGCCGGCAGCGCGCATCGCACCACGAGCAAAGGTCATGCGACTGGAAGCCTTGTGGGTTATTTCGATACGCTCGCCCTCGTCGGCAAACAATACCGTATGCTCGCCGATGATATCGCCGGCACGGATGGTTTCAAAACCGATTGTACGGCGATCGCGTACGCCGGTTCGACCTTCCCTGCCATAGACGGCGCATTCCTCTAGATCGCGACCGAGAGTTTGTGCGATTACCTCACCCATTTGCAGCGCCGTTCCCGACGGTGCATCGACCTTGTTGCGATGGTGGGCTTCGATGATTTCGATGTCGACGCTGTCGCCGAGCACGCGCGCAGCAGTTTGCAACAATTGCAGGCATAGATTCACACCGACGCTCATATTGGGGGCATAAACCAGTGCAATAGATTCACCGGCCTGTTTGAAGCGCTGTTGCAGTGCTGCGTCGCAACCGGTGGTACCAATCACCATTTTGCGCTGATGTTGCAGGCAAAAGTCGAGTTGTTTGCTGGTGGATTCGGGATTGGTGAAATCGATCAATACATCGAAATTTGCTGCATCGAGATGGTCGCAGATAAGCAGACCGTTGGGTTGCAATCCGGCAAGCAACCCGGAATCGCTTCCGAGAGCCGGGCTTTGCGGTCTTTCCAGTGCCAGACCCAATTGCAGATCGTCGGTTTCGTCGCAGGCGATTATCAGGTTTCTACCCATGCGACCCGCGGCCCCGGCGATTGCAATTCGAGTCATAGGATTTACCTCAGGATTTCATGTCTTCGAAAAATTTCTTCATGCTGTCAATCCAGGATTTCTCATTCGGGCTGTGCTTGTGCGCACCCTTACCCATGGATTTGCCAAACTGTTCGAGCAATTCTCGCTGTTCGGCGTTCAATTTAACAGGGGTTTCGACGACTATGCGGCATATTAAATCACCTACCGGACCACCGCGCACCGGTTTTACGCCTTTGCCGCGCATGCGAAAGGACTTGTGTGTCTGCGTTCCTGCCGGAATCTTCAGGTTCAGTCGGCCATTCAGGCTGGGTACTTCCATTTCCCCACCGAGCGCAGCGGTAACTATGCTGACAGGCACTTCGCAATATAAATCGGCATTGTCGCGCTCAAAAATCTGGTGCGGCTTGACATGAATTTGCACGAAAAGGTCGCCCGCCGCAGTACCTGCTTCGCCGGCCTCACCTTCTCCGCTGAGGCGAATTCGATCGCCATTGTCGACACCCGGTGGTACTTCTACCGACAGCGATTTGTGTTCCTTCACCCGGCCGGCACCGTGGCAGTCGTTGCAGGGGTCGCTTATCGTGGTTCCACTGCCGCGACAGTTCGGACAGGTTTGCTGTACCGAAAAGAATCCCTGTTGCATGCGTACCTGGCCATGCCCGGCACAGGTCGCGCAGGTTTCCGGAGAGCTTCCCGGTTTGGCACCGCTACCCGAACAACTGGTGCAATGCTTTAGCGTGGGCACTCTGATTTTGACGGTGGTACCTGCAACGGCTTCCTCGAGGTTAAGTTCGAGGTTGTACTGCAGGTCGGCGCCTTTGCGCTGGCGCGAGCGGCCCGTACCGCCACCGAAAATATCACCAAAAATATCGCTAAAGGCATCGCCAAAGCCACCGCCGCCTGCGCCGGCAGATTGATCTACCCCGGCATGGCCAAACTGGTCGTAGGCTGCCCGTTTGTTGGCGTTGGAGAGCACATCGAAGGCTTCTTTTGCTTCCTTGAAATTGCGTTCGGATTCGGCATCATCGGGATTGCGATCGGGATGGTATTTCATCGCCAGACGCCGGAACGCTTTTTTCAAATCAGCATCGTTAACCGAACGCGATACCTCTAGTACTTCGTAGTAATCTCTTTGTGACATTTATCAGTTTCAAAATGACAAAAAACCTGCCCTGCATTTTTGCAGGACAGGTTCTTTGTTGCTGGATTAAAATTACTTGTTATCGTCTTTTACTTCCTCGAACTCTGCATCGACGACATCATCGCTGTTATCTGCCTGCGCCGAAGCATTGGCATCCACCGGCTCGGGTCCTTCTTCGCCTGCCGCTGCGGACGAATAAGCCTTTTCCGCAAGCTTGCTGGAAGCCTCCGCCAGAGCTGCGGTTTTCGCCGCTATGGCATCCTTGTCGCTACCTTTGAGCTCGGTCTTCAAGTCTTCGATTGCGGATTCGATATTCTTCTTATCCTCTTCTTCGACCTGTTCGCCCAGATCCTTCAGCGTTTTTTCGGCCGAGTGGATCATCGCATCTGCCTGATTACGCGTTTCCACGGTTTCACGATGTTTGCGATCTTCGTCGGCATGCGCTTCGGCATCCTTCACCATCGCATCGACTTCTTCATCGGACAGTCCGCTGGAAGCCTTGATCACGATCTTCTGTTCCTTGCCGGTGGCCTTGTCCTTGGCGGACACGTTCAAAATACCGTTGGCATCGATGTCGAAAGTGACTTCGATTTGCGGAACGCCACGCTGCGCTGCCGGGATTTCAGACAAGTCAAAACGTCCCAGCGACTTGTTCGCACCAGCCACTTCGCGTTCGCCCTGCAATACGTGCACGGTAACCGCTGTCTGGTTGTCTTCGGCGGTAGAAAAGGTTTGTGACGCCTTGGTAGGTATCGTTGTATTCTTTTCGATCAGCTTGGTCATTACGCCACCAAGGGTTTCGATGCCCAGCGACAGCGGGGTGACATCGAGCAGCAAAACATTCTTCACGTCGCCGCCGAGAACACCGCCCTGTATGGCTGCGCCACAGGCTACCGCTTCGTCGGGGTTAACGTCACGACGAGGCTCCTTGCCAAAAAAATTTTTCACAACGTCCTGTACTTTGGGCATACGCGTTTGACCGCCGACCATGATGATATCGTCGATGTCGGAAACGGTAACGCCTGCATCTTCCAGCGCCATTTTCAGCGGATCTATGGTACGTGCGATCAAGTCATCGACCAGGGATTCCAGCTTGGCGCGGGTAATTTTCAGGTTCAAATGCTTCGGTCCAGAGGCATCTGCGGTGATATACGGCAGATTGACATCGGTTTGCTGGCCTGCAGACAATTCGATCTTGGCCTTTTCGGCCGCTTCCTTGAGGCGTTGCATCGCCAGTGGGTCGCCACGCAAATCCATGCCCTGGTCTTTCTTGAAGGCATCGGCGAGATAGTCGATCAGACGCATATCGAAATCTTCACCACCGAGGAAGGTATCACCGTTGGTGGAAAGCACTTCGAACTGGTGCTCACCGTCGATTTCGGCGACTTCGATAATGGAAATATCGAAAGTACCGCCACCGAGGTCGTATACCGCGATTTTCTTGTCGCCGGAAGCCTTGTCCATGCCATAGGCCAGCGCAGCCGCAGTCGGCTCGTTGATGATACGCTTGACTTCGAGTCCGGCGATCTTGCCTGCATCCTTGGTTGCCTGGCGCTGCGAGTCGTTGAAATAAGCCGGTACGGTGATGACTGCTTCGGTGACTTCTTCACCCAGGTAGTCTTCAGCGGTCTTCTTCATTTTCTGCAAAACGCGCGCGGAAATTTCCGGGGGTGCCATTTTCTTACCATTGGCTTCGACCCAGGCATCGCCATTGTCGGCCTTGATGATTTTATAAGGCACCAGTTTTATATCTTTCTGGACTTCTTTCTCGTCAAATTTACGCCCGATCAGGCGCTTTACTGCGTATAGCGTATTGCTGGGGTTGGTGACAGACTGGCGCTTGGCCGGTTGTCCAACGAGAACTTCGTCGTCCTTGCTGAAAGCGACGATAGAAGGGGTGGTACGATCGCCCTCGGCGTTTTCGATAACTTTGGGCTTACCGCCTTCCATTACTGCGACACAAGAGTTCGTGGTACCAAGATCAATGCCAATTATTCTGCCCATATGGGTGCTCCGAGATGTAAATGAGTGAAACTTAGTCCCGATGTAGTGCTAATTTCACCGCTTTCAAGTCAATATCCTAAATTTTTTGTGGAAATTATTTGGCAACCACTACCATCGCCGGCCTGACCAGGCGGTCGTTCAGCGCAAAACCCTTTTGCATGACCTCGATAACCCGGTTCGATTCTACCTCGGCATGGTCGATCATACTGATTGCCTGGTGACGTTCAGGGTCAAAGCTTTCACCCAACGGATTGATTTGTTCGAGGCCAGCTTTTTCCAGTGCCTGTACCAGCATGGTCATGGTCAGGCTATTACCCTCGCGTATGCTTTCCAGCGTTGCATTATCTGCGACTGCGGCTGCCTGTCCCATTTCCATGCTGTCGATTACCGGCAACAGGTTTTCAATAAAGCCCTTCAGTGCAAACTTGTGCGCGGCCTCGACATCTCGTTCGGCACGCTTGCGGTTATTTTCCATCTCAGCGCGCAGTCGCATGATTTGATCCCAGTATTCCTTGACGGTTTGCTGGGCTTCGGTCAACTGCTGTTGCAAAGAACCAGTTTCACCTTCTTCCGCGGCCGCTGTGTTGTCGTCCTGTGGTATTGCTTCTGCTGACACTTGCTCTGATTGCTCCGAATTCTTGTCGTTTTTCGCTCTTTTAGCCGACATAAACTGCCCCGTGTGCTGAAATTAACTGGTAAAACAGGCGGTGTTCGGCGATTTTGGCCGCCGCCTGAACGTGGTGGGCTACAATTTAAGGATTATTTCTGACTATTCAAGGCCGAACTTAACAATTTAGCGGTAATATCGACAACCGGGATCACCTGCTCGTAGGCAATACGGGTAGGACCTATCACACCAAGCACTCCGACCACTTCTCCGTCAACCCGGTAAGGCGCACCGACAACGCTACAGTTTCGCAGTACCGAGTAACCCGATTCGCTGCCGATAAAAATTTCCACACCCTCGGCCGAAGTACAGCTATCGAGCAGTTTTAGCAAATCAGTCTTCTGAGTAAATACATTAAATAGTTCGCGTAACTTACTGATATCAGATAGTTCTGCATATTCAAACAGGTTAGATTCACCGCTGGTCAGCAAGTTGTCGTGAGCGCTGACATTGCATACTTCTTCCATCGCTTTCATCACCGTCGTCATGATCGAGTCGACATCGCTGCGTAGTTCCGAAAGCTCCTTGCGCAGCAATTTACGTGCTTTCTCAAAACTGCGCCCCATCAGATAACCACTGAGACGGTTGGCCGCCTGCTGTAATTCCTGTTGGCTGTAGTCCCGGTCGACCTGTATGACCTTGTTGTGCACATCGTCCTGGTTGATCACCAGGATGACCAGAATACGCTTGTCGCTGAGTTTCATGAACTCGATATGGCGTACTTCGGCAGGGGCTGAATGCGTCAGGCTGACGATTCCTGTCAGATGGGTAACCTTGGAGAGGATATCCGAAGCGCTGTGGATTAAATCGCTGGATGTTCGGTCGATGCTGAAATTTGCCGAAATGATTTGGTGGGCAGAACTATTCAGGTCGCCCACCTCGAGCAGACTGTCGATAAAAAAGCGATAGCCCGCCTCGGTCGGTATGCGCCCGGCAGATGTGTGCGGGGAGTCAACCAGGCCCATGTCCTCGAGCCGGGCCATGATATTGCGGATCGTGGCCGGGCTAACGTCTAGGCCTGACATTTCGGCAAGACTTTTCGATCCCACCGGCTGGGCGTCGCGCGTATACGAGGTGATCAGCTGCTTTAATAAAAGCTGTGCTCGTTCGTCAAGTTCGTATTTTTCGCTCATCGACTCTGATATATTGTTTCATCCGGAAAACTTAGGATAGTGTATCCGCAATTGCCCTTCAGTAAAGGAAAGGCTTCAAATACGCAGCCCGGCAACAGGCTCGAATCGTCCGAACAACCAGGAAAATACCAGCTTTATCATAAAATGACGTCTCAGTTCAAAACGATAGGATTACTGGTGCGCAATGACATGCAGTCGCGACTGCAAAATATTGAACGCGTTATACAGGTATTATCCGGCTATGCCGAGGTGCAGGTGCATTGTCTCGGGTTCGAACAATCATTAAAGAATGTCGATAGCGTAAG
>CAXBMV010000182.1:0-6424 GCA_963976575.1 uncultured Gammaproteobacteria bacterium
GCACTTGCAACTGATCAAGCGGGTCGCACGCAACTACGCGATGCTCGGCGGCGTCGAAGCGGGCAGCTGGATACTGGCCCGATGTGGCTTGCTCAAGGGCCGCGCTGCAACCACCCACTGGGAAGATCTCGAAGACTTCGCCACCCATTTTCCGCAGGTGAAGGTGAAGCCGGATCGTTTCGTCATCGACGGCAAGTTGTTTACCACCGGTGGCGCCTCGCCAACCTTCGACTTCATGTTATTTCTGATGCGCAAGCGCTTCGGTTACCCACTCGCCATTGAAGTGTCCAGCGTGTTTATCTACGATGGCGTGCACAGCGCCACCGACACCCAGCCTTTGGTGTCGCTGGGCATGCTGGAAAACAATGAACCGCGCGTGGCCAGCGCGATCCACCTGATGGAGCAACACATCGACGATACCCTGGAGATCGAACAGATCGCGGCGCAGGTGAAGCTTTCTCCGCGCATGCTCGCCTACCTGTTCCGCCAGACCCTGGACATGTCGCCAGCAGCCTATTACCGGCGCCTGCGCCTGCAGACCGCGCGGCGCATGGTGGTGGATACGCGGCTGAAATTGCAGGAGATCGCGATACGCACCGGCTTCAATTCGCTGTCGGCATTTTCCAGGCTGTTCAAGCATCATTACCAGCAATCACCGGGCGAATGTCGCAAGCAGGCCCAGGCCAGTGTTTAGTTTGAACTGGTTTCATCGCCTGTCCGATAACCTGAAAGGCATTGTATTGCTGATACTGGCCTCGTTCGTGTTTTCGCTGATGGCCCTGTTGATCAAGTTGCTGGGACAGCACCTGCATATCACGCAGATACTGCTGGTGCGTCAAATCGGCATGGCGTTGATGGTGTCACCGGCGATCATGCGCAATTTTCCCGGCTCCTTGCGCTCGAAGCGGCCCGCCATGCAAATACTGCGGGTTGGTTTCGCGCTGGTGGCGATGCTCGGCGGGTTCACCGCGATCATCCATATGCCACTGGCGGAGGCCACCGCGATCTTCTTCGCCAAGAGTTTTTTTCTGACCATTTTTGCGGTGTTTTTTCTTGCAGAAGTTGTCGGTATATATCGTTGGGGTGCGGTATTGATCGGCTTCGTCGGTGTGATGATCATGCTGCAGCCGGGCACCGACAATTTCACCATTTATGGTCTTGCTTCGTTGATCGGCGCAGCCGGTGCGGCTGCGGTAATGGTCATGCTGCGCATTCTGTCGAGAAGTGACAGCGCCGATACCATCATGACTTACGGCGCGCTCGGCGTGGGTCTGTGCATGATAATACCCGGTATATATTACTGGCAGGAAATAAGCACGATCGAATGGTTGCTGCTGGTGGCGGTAGCGGTGGTTTCCTACTTCGGACAGAAGTGCAATATCTACGCCTACAAGTACGGCGAAGCCTCGCTACTGGCATCGCTGGACTATATACGCCTGCTCTGGGCTACGCTGTTTGGTTACCTGGTGTTCGACCAGTTACCCGGAGTTCCGACCTGGATTGGCGCGGCCATTGTTATCGCCGCCGCGATCTTCATGATTTACCGCGAGACCCGGCGCAAACGCGAGCTAACCGTCACCCCGGTCAACAACCCGGTCGATTGAATAAATAATTAAGGTGACAGTTAACTTAATTCAGCAGCTGATACAGTTAGAATGACGGCATACCTGGCTAATAATTAAGTTAACTGTCACCTTAATTCCAAAGTGATTATAGAGAGTATCTATGGCAGCGAATGGTAGTTCAGAAAAGCGATGTGTCCTGGTCACAGGC
Source organism: uncultured Gammaproteobacteria bacterium (assembly GCA_963976575.1). Classification (GTDB taxonomy): domain Bacteria; phylum Pseudomonadota; class Gammaproteobacteria. Next base: position 1,774 of record CAXBMV010000182.1, read on the forward strand.
TGCTCCAGCGGAATTGGTGAATGCGTAGCGCGAGGATTGCATGCGCGCGGATATCGCGTGTTCGCCAGTGTCCGCAAGTCCAGTGACCGTACAGCCTTTGATGAAGCGGGCATAGAGTGTCTGCTGCTCGACTACCGTGATTCGGCGAGCATCAACAGCGCAGTCAAAGAGTTGCTGGAAAAAACCGATGGGCATTTATACGCCTTATTCAATAACGGGGCTTATGGCCAACCCGGGGCTTGTGAAGATCTCAGTCGCGAGGCGATACGCCAGCAGTTTGAAACCAATGTATTCGGCTGGATGGAATTGACCAACCTCGTCATTCCGGTGATGCGAGCTCAGGGTTACGGCCGCATAATTCAAAACAGCTCGGTGCTGGGCTTTGCCGCAATGGCGATGCGTGGTGCCTACAACGCCAGCAAATTCGCCATCGAGGGGTTCAGCGACACCATGCGGCTGGAGCTTGCGGGAACGGGTATTCACGTCAGTTTGATCGAGCCGGGTCCGGTAGAGAGCAAATTTCGGGCAAATGCTTATCTCGCTTTCAAGCAGCATATCCTGGTCGATGGCAGTGTGCATCGCGAGCGTTACCAGAAAATGATCGAACGTTTCGAAACCATCGGAAACGTCCAGCCTTTTACCTTGCCTCCGGAGGCGGTACTCAAGCGGGTAGTGCACGCGCTTGAGAGTAAGCGACCAAAAATACGTTACCCGGTCACCTTCCCAACTTATTTGTTTTCCTGGTTAAAGCGCGTGTTGAGTGACCGCATGCTGGATCGCATAATGCGCAGAGTGGGGTAGCAAGAGTAAACAAGACGTCAGGCAGGCTATCTGCTGGCAAAGATAATCGCCCTGCCGGTTGAATACGAGAGCGGCACATCCCATTTATAACAATCGAATGCCAAAGCCTGAGGGCCAATCTATGAGCGATGAAGAATACACTCCACCCAAAGTCTGGACCCTGGATAGTGAAAACGGTGGAAAATGGGCTGGTGTCAACCGCCCGGTCGCCGGTCCGACCCACGAAAAAATTTTGCCGGTTGGCGATAAACCATTGCAGCTCTACTCGCTGGGCACGCCCAATGGCATAAAGATTACGGTCATGCTGGAAGAATTGCTGGCGCTGGGTAAATCAGACGCGGCCTACGACCTGCACACCATCAATATTGGCAAAGGCGAGCAATTCGGTTCAGATTTTGTGAAGCTCAATCCGAATTCGAAAATCCCGGTACTGCTCGACCAGTCGATGTCACCCGCGCTACCCGTGTTTGAGTCCTGCGCTATTTTGCATTACCTGGCAGAAAAATTTGGCGCATTGCTGCCACAGGATGTAGTGAACCGTTCAGAATGCCTGTCCTGGTTGTTCTGGCAGGAAAGTAGCGCGTCATTTCTCGGCGGTGGTTTCGGGCATTTCTACAGCTATGCACCCTACCCGATGAAATATCCGATCGACCGCTATGCGATGGAAAGCAAACGCCAGTTGGATGTATTGGATCGCCATCTGGCCGAGCGCGACTATATGTGTGTCAGCGGCTACTCGATTGCGGATATTGCCATATGGTCATGGTATGGACGACTGGCTATGGGTGAGATTTATGATGCCGCTGAATTTTTAGATACCGCTTCCTATAAGCATGTATTGCGCTGGGCGAATGCAATTCAGGGTAGAGAGGCGGTCCAGAAAGGACTGGCTTCTGCGTCGTAAAATTGTCTGCTAAAGTTAACTACCACCCAGGTCAGGAATAAAACCATGACGAATAATGACGTTCTGCGTCGCATCCGCTATATCTTCGATTATGGTGACGACAAAATGATTGCGCTATTTGCCGCGGCAGACTGCGAGGTTACCCGCGAACAAGTCAGCAACTGGTTGAAAAAAGAAGACGCCGAAGATTACAAGGCGCTTGGCGATCTCCAGTTGGCGACTTTTCTAAATGGCTTGATCATTGACCAGCGCGGCAGGAAAGAGGGTGCGCAACCTGTTGCGGAAGCGAAGCTGACGAATAACATCATTTTTCGAAAATTGAAGATTGCCCTGGATTTCAAAGATGACGATATCCTGGCCATATTGAAACTTGCCGATCTGCGCCTGAGTCGCCACGAACTCAGCGCATTTTTCAGGAAGCTGGGGCACAAGCATTACCGCGAATGCAAAGACCAGGTGTTGCGAAATTTCATGAATGGTTTGCAAATTAAACATAGAGGGGAATCTGGCGACTAACTCGGGAATACTAATTGAGGTGACAGTTAACTAATCTTCATGAAATTTTCAATAAAAATGGCGGTTTGACTGGCTCCGAATTAAGTTAACTGTCACCTTAATTACCCTTCAATTGTCTTTAAGAAACCACGTCTTTCACTGCCTCCATGGTGACGAAAGAGGAGGAGTTAGCCACATGTGGCAACTGGGTGATGCTTTCGCCCAGCGCACGGCGGAAGCTGTGGATGTCGGCGGTGCGCACTTTCAGCAAATAATCGAAGGACCCTGCGATCATGTGGCATTGCTCCACTTCCGGAATTTTCAGCACGGCCTGGTTGAATGCCTGTAATGCTTTTTCACGCGTATCGGACAGCCTCAATTCGACAAAGGCGACATGTTCCCTGCCCAGCTTGCGCGGATCGACTATGGCGCGAAAACCCGTGATATAACCGTTTTTCTGCAATCGCTTCAATCGCACCTGGCAGGGACTCTTGGATATGCCGATGCGCCTGGCCAGATCCGTCACCGGTAAGCGACCCTCCACCATTAGTATCGCCAGTATCTGTTCGTCGTATCGGTCTATCGGGTCTAAATTATTAGATTTATCCACACTAACGCCCTCAAATTGAATAAAATAAAGTCTAAATGGCGAGAATTCATAAATAATAGGGAAAAAGGCCGCCAATCACAATGCTAGCATTGCTTCACTGCATCGGGGGATTCTGATGAGCGAAGTTATTTCATTTCGCTGACACATTTGCCATTTCCACGCTGCAAAACCAGGCGAGGGATTCACCGGGCAGCCGGGGGGCTAACATCGACAAAGCAGAATTGTGCCGATGGTCTCTGCTCTGGCAGGTAGATAATCAGACCATTTATTCCGCGTCAGCGCATGCTAATCTAGCGCAGACCATTTCATAAAACTCAGGATTTCGTTATGAACAGTGCCGAGACTTCAACTGGTAGCGTTGCCGACTATCGAGCCGCCGTACGCGCAAACTATGTTGCCGACGAGGCAACAGTCATTCGTGAGCTGATCGCATCGCTGCGCCTAAGCCTGGCTGAACGCAAGGCCATAGCCGCGGCAGGCGCGAAGGTGGTGGAGCGTGTCAGGGCTGAAACTTCGCCGTCGATGATGGAGAGTTTCCTCGCCGAGTACGGCCTGTCTACCGACGAAGGCGTCGGCCTGATGTGTCTTGCCGAGGCCTTGCTGCGTGTTCCCGATGCCGAAACCATCGATGACCTGATCCAGGACAAGATCGAGCCCTCCAACTGGGGTGCACACCTGGGTAACTCCGCCTCGCCGTTGATCAATGCCTCAACCTGGGCGCTGATGTTAACCGGCAAGGTACTCGACGACGATCCGACAAAACCTGCCGCGGCCCTGCGTAGCCTGATCCGCCGCGTCGGCGAGCCAGTAGTGCGCACCGCGGTCGCACAGTCGATGAAATTGCTCGGAAAGCAGTTTGTCCTCGGGCAAACCATAAACGAGGGCCTGCGCAACGCCCGCGAGCTCGAGGGTGAGGGCTATACCTATTCCTACGACATGCTGGGCGAGGCGGCGCGCACCGATGCGGATGCTATTCGCTATCACCAGGCTTACGCCACCGCGATCACCGCGATCGCGAAGCAATCGAAGGGCGATGTGCGCTCAAGCCCCGGTATTTCGGTGAAGCTGTCTGCGCTGCACCCGCGCTACGAATACACGCATCGCGCCGCGGTCATGGCCGAGCTGGTACCGCGTGCAATCGAGTTGGCGCAGCAGGCGGCCGCGGCAAAGATTGGTTTCAATATCGACGCCGAGGAGCAGGACCGCCTCGACCTGTCGCTGGACGTGATCGAGGCCCTGTTGTCCGAGCCGTCATTAAGCGGCTGGGATGGTCTCGGTATCGTCGTGCAGGCTTATGGCAAACGCGCGGCAGCGGTGATCGAAACCCTCTACGCGCTCTCCCGCCAACGCGATCGCAAAATCATGGTACGCCTGGTTAAAGGCGCTTACTGGGACACCGAGGTAAAGCTGGCTCAGGAACTGGGCGTGGCAAACTTCCCCGTATTCACCCGCAAAATCAACACCGACGTCAGCTACATGGCCTGCGCGCAAATGCTGCTCGATCGGCGCGACCGCATTTATCCGCAGTTCGCGACGCACAATGCACATACCTGCGCCGCGGTACTGGCGCTCGCCGGCGACGACCTCGACAGTTTCGAATTCCAGCGCCTGCACGGCATGGGTGAATCCTTGCACAGCATAGTGCGCGCCAGTCACGGCGCACATTGCCGCATTTATGCGCCGGTGGGCGCGCACCGCGATCTGCTCGCCTATCTGGTGCGCCGCCTGCTGGAAAACGGCGCCAACTCCTCCTTCGTCAACCAGGTGGTGGATGAAAGTATTCCGCCCGAATCGATTACACGCGATCCGGTGGTCGAGGTCGAAGCCCACGGCGATGCCAT
>CAXBMV010000183.1:0-6397 GCA_963976575.1 uncultured Gammaproteobacteria bacterium
CCAAAGGCGGTTTCCACATCGAAATTTGTGCCTTCCCCGGCGATTACCTTACCGGGAATGAAATTAACTTCGCCCATAAATCCTGCTGAAAATACAGATCGCGGTCGCATATAGATTGCGGTGGGTTTGCCGCATTCCTCGATGACACCACTGTTCATCACCACGATCCTGTCCGCAATCGCCATGGCTTCTTCCTGGTCATGGGTGACATGAATAAAAGTGGTTCCAATGTCTTTCTGTATGGCTTTCAGTTCATCCTGCATCTGGCGTCTCAACTTCATGTCGAGCGCGCCGAGGGGTTCGTCCAGCAATAGCAAATCAGGGTCGACGGCCAGCGCCCGCGCCAATGCCACGCGTTGGCGTTGTCCCCCGACAATTCGTGTGGCTTGCGGCTCGCAGAGTCTTTCAATCCGACCATGTCTAGCAGTCCTTCCGCCTTGCTGTATCTTTCCGCGCGCCCTATGTTGCGCATACGCAAGCCGAAGCTCACGTTATCTCTGAGTGTCATGTGTGGAAACAGCGCGTAATCCTGAAACATGGTGGTGGTCGGACGGATCGAGGGTGGCACGAAAGTCATGTCTTTATCACCGATCAAAACCCTGCCTGATGTCGGCGAAAGAAACCCACCTATGATTGATAGCAATGTCGATTTTCCACAACCCGATGGCCCGAGCAGGACGATATATTCGCCCGCGTCAACTTCAAGCGACACATCGCTGAGTGCGTTGAATTTATCGAAGGTCATGGTGATATTTTCAAGACTGACACTAGCGGTCATTTTTTGCGCTCCGGCGAAAGACAAACACTTCAAGCAAGATCAGGAGTAGGGTTGAAACAAGAAAAACCAGGCTGCCAATGGCATTCGTTTTTGGATTGAGCCCGGAACGCAAAAGACTCCAGATTTCAACCGGAAGGGTGACATCGAAGCGCGACAGCAGAAACGATATGATGAATTCATCCCAGCTGAAGGTCAGCGATAAAAAGAATGCCGCCAGAATCGAAGGCATTAACATCGGCGCGGTAATCAATACCATAACCTGCAGATTATTGGCGCCCAGATCGCGTGCTGCCCGCTCTATGTTTTTCTGGTGATCGCCCATTGAGGCATAGATGATGGCGAAACACAGCGGCAGATTGATAACCACGTGACCTATGCCTACGGTCCAGAGCGACAATCTGATTCCGGTCCAGTTGAATAAAAACAGTAGACCCAACGCGATAATCAAATAGCTGACAGTCATCGGAGCGGTTAAAAGTACGCGTTGAAATGCGGTTGCAGGCAGCCGATACCGGGCCAGGCCGTATGCCGCACCAAAGCCCAGCAAACATGCCAGAGTTGAAGACAGGGCGGCGACGATGAGCGAGTTACCCAGCGCGGACATGAGTTTTTCATCGGCGAAAATTTCTACGTACCATTTCCAGGTGGCGCCATTGAATGGCGGGATCGGAAGGGCACCATCCTGAAAGGAAAACAATACCAGTACCGCAACCGGTAAGAATATAAATCCATAGAGAACGGCAAAATAGCTCCACGACAAAACACCGGAAAGTCGATTACGCATGGCTAGGTTCGCTCCATTTTCAGCCAGCGCAGGCAGAGAATATAGGCTAGCGTTACTACCAGCATCAAGATAATCGACAAAGCTGCAGCGGTGGGCAGGTCAGCTCGCCTGCCGAGTTGAAGCATAATGATTTGTGGTAATACCAGTTCATTGTTTCCGCCCAGAATCTGCGGGGTAATATAGTCGCCAATACAGAGGACGAATGTCAGAAAAGCACCTACCATGATTCCCGGTAGCGTGAGCGGCAAGATAACATGCCAGAAGGTCTGCAATGTATTTGCGCCCAGGTCTGCAGCGGCTCGTTTATAGTTCGGTGACAGTTGAATCAGGTTGGAGTAAATCGTCAGCGTCAACAACATCACAAAGAAATGCACAAAACCTATGACAGTGGCGGTGGTGGAACTTGCCATTTGCAATGGCTCGGAAACTATTCCCAGGTCCATCAGTGTGTTGTTGATAACACCATTACTGGAAAGCACCAGCAGCCACGAATAGGAACGCACTACATACGAGGTCCAGAAAGGCAGTATCGCCAAAATCAGCGCGGTACGTTGCCAGCGCTTCGGTACGCGTTCTGCGATTATCCAGGCCAGTGGATAGGCGAGCAAGACCGATATGACCGTCACCAGCAACGTAATTTCCAGCGAAACAAACAAGCCCTTAAGCAGATGGGATTTTTCGAAAAAGTTTATGTAGTTGCCAAGATCCCAGCTGTAAACTATTTTCCTGCCGACGCGAGAGGCAAAACTCATCGCCGCCATGAACGCAAACGGAACCACGAAAAAGGCGACCGTCCATGCCAGTGCCGGGCCAACAAAAAACCAGGCCTTACGAATTTCAGATTTTTCGCTCGAGACTGAATTCATTTCGTTGGGGCTTCCGTAACAACCTGATGCGCCTGTTGGCGCATCAGGATTCCAGGGGAAAGACGCTTAGTGTTGCAACATCTCTGTCCAGGCGTCTTGCATCGCATCGTCCATGCTGGCGCTGGGCACCGGGTAGAGTTGCGAGCTGCTGAGGTAGTCGGACTGCTTGTCCCAGCGCAGTGCGGCTTTCTGCGCTTTGCTCAAATGCTTGCCCGCCTTTTTATTGGCCGGCATTCCCCAGTAGCAGGAAGAGGTAGCCAGCTTTGCCTGACCTTCGGGGCTGGTGATGTATTGCACAAATTTAGTGGCCAAATCTTTTTTCTTCGAATCCGCCATGACGCCGATCGACTGAGACCAGCGCAATCCGCCCTGTTTCGGAATATCCCAATCCAGGTTTGGCTTTTCCGCCGATAAAACTGCGGTGACCCATTCGCCACCGCCGATGAGGATATCGACTTCTCCAGTAGCGAGTGCCGTTTGCGATGAAACAACGTCGCCAACCAGTTTTGATGCGGCTTTCATGGCGAACATTTTTTCCTTGATAGCCGGCAGGTTTGATTCGTTGATATCTTTCGTATCTATACCAATGCCGAGGCCAACCAGTCCGATGACGGGGAGGTAGTAGTCATAAATGGCAATGCGGCCTGCATATTTGTCTGACCAGATAATCGACAGGTCCTTCATGTCTTGCGGATCAACCTTGGTCTTGTCGAAGGAAATGGTGTTGTATCCATATTTTTCGGTTACGGCATAGGTCTTGCCCTCGTGGGTATTATTTTCTGCCATGACAACTTCTGGAAAGAAATCCCCGGTTGCTACTGCGTTCGACGGGATAGCAGCGAGGATGCCTTCCTCGATGGCTCTTGGAACATCGACGCCGTCGATAACAAGCACGTCCCAGTCGCCCGGCCGGGATTGAGAAATAATGGACATGGCGGCACCGGTACCTTCGTATTCCTTCAGGTTGACCTTTACGTTGTTGGCCTTTTCGAATGGTTCGATGAGCGCGGCATCGGTATGGTCACACCAGACAAGCGCATTCAATTCTTCGGCCGCCTGAACAGGAAGCATCACCAGGCAGCTGGATACCAGGGCGCCGATCGTGACGGTAATGCCGGGCTTGCGCGACCGGGATGGGTAATTAACTTTTTGATTGATTGAAAACATAGTCCCCTCGTGTTCATTGGTTGATTTTTAGGCAGATCCAAAGAGATAGTCTCTTTGATCTTGAGTCCCGACCCTCGACCCTGAAGCCATTCTAAGCATTCATGGGTGAAAGTAAATATGAGCCAATTCAAATTTCAAGTCAATTCAAAATTACAGCGACACTATCTTTGTATTGAATTCAAATTGTATTGACTTCGAATTTCAGTTGGCCCATATTTTATCGGGAATTAATTTCGGGATTGTGTGATGGCGAGGCTACGGGAAAAGCAAAAGACAGATCGTCACCGCCGTATTGTTGAAGCGGCGAACCAGCTTTTTAGCGTAACCGACTACGAGCTGGTCAGAATGGAAGATATAGCGGAAATAGCGGAGGTTTCCGTCGGCACCGTTTACAACTACGGCAATTCGAAGAGCGAATTGTTAACCGATATAGTCGCCAGCACGGTAAACAGCATGACCGAGGTCGGTGAAGAATTGATCGCGGCACCGCCGGAAAACGTTGAGGAAGCCATCAACGGTTTATTGTTTTCATACCTGGAAAAGTGCCTGGATAAACTCACCAGGGAAATGTGGGCGCGTGCAATGGCACAATCCATCATCGAGCCGAATTCGGCCAGTGGCAAACGCTACAACGAGCTCGATGGCATCCTGCTCGATCAAGTGTGCAGGATGATTGAACGTCTTTACGAGTTAAAGCGTTTACGCGAGGACATAGTTCCGCGTGATGTTGGTGAAATGATTTTCCATAATCTGAACAATCAATTCTACGATCTCGTGCGCTATGACGATATCACCGTCGAGAACTACAAAAAAACCCTCACCCGTCAAAATCGCACATTGATCGAAGCGATTGTGCGTCGACCAGGTAACGCCGGTTAAACCAGCCCCGTGCCCGGAGATAATCCGGATATCTAAACGACCGCTCTGTCGACGAGGGCGGAACACTCTTCGCGGTATTCGTCTGGAGATCCCGGACAACGCCTGCGGCGTTTCCGGGGTGACGGGCTCTTTATTTGGAGAGGAGGTGGTTCCGGTATAGCGGGTTTTTTACAAGGGGTCACCGTGTTTCCGGCAAGACAAGCAAAAAATTTAAGCCGTCATCCCGGACAATGCCTGCGGTGTTTGCAGGATGACGGGCTCTTTATTTGGAGAGGCGGTGGTTCCGGTATAGCGGGTTTTTTACAAGGGGTCACCGTGTTTCCGGCAGGACAACCAAAAAATTTAAGCCGTCATCCCGGAATCTGCGCAGCAGATGTCCGGGATCTCCAGACAAATGGGCTGTCGGCGGGGCCGGGATTCTCATCGCGTCATAGGTCCGGAGACCCCGGACAGGCGCTGCGCGCCTTCCGGGATGACCTGCATTTTTTGATGTGGCAGCGTTTCCGCGATGACGTGCTTCTTTTGGAAGTGGGCGCCCCGGCGTAAAACTGGTAAGTAAATACTATCCGGGGATGTTCCAGGTTTTGTCAGCCCGGTGGATTCAGCAGGTTGTGATGCCCGAGGTTTTCCACCAGTCTTTCACCGCACAGCGCCATGGTCATATCCAGTTCCTTCTGGATAATGCCCAGCGCTTCGCTGACGCCGGCTTCGCCGCGGGCACCGAGGCCGTAGATGAAGGCGCGTCCAATGTAGGTACTGTGTGCACCGAGGCAGAGCGCCTTGAGCACATCCTGGCCGGAGCGGATGCCGCCATCGAAATGTACTTCGATATCCTTGCCGACAGCTTCGACTATTTCCGGCAGCGCGCTGATCGAAGACCTCGCGCCGTCGAGTTGTCTGCCGCCGTGGTTGGAGACGATGATAGCGTCGGCACCGACCTTCGCCGCCATGCGCGCGTCATCGGCGTCGAGTATGCCTTTGATAATCAGCTTGCCGCCCCAGCGTTCCTTGATCCATTCGATATCTTTCCAGGACAGCTTGGGGTCGAATTGCTCGGCGGTCCAGGAGGACAGCGACGACAGGTCGCCGACACCCTTGGCGTGACCGACGATATTGCCGAAGGTATGCCGCGGCGTGGTCAGCATGTTCAGGCACCAGCGCGGGCGGCTAATGACTTGCAACGCACTGTCGAGAGTAAACTTCGGTGGCGCGCTGAGACCGTTGCGCAAATCCTTGTGGCGCTGGCCGAGGATTTGCAGATCCAGCGTCAGCATCAATGCGCTGCAATTGGCGGCCTTGGCGCGGTCGATCAGGCGCTCGATAAAATCCTGATCGCGCATCACATAGAGTTGAAACCAGAAGGGTTTGCTGGTGCGCTCGGCGACGTCTTCGATGGAGCAGATACTCATCGTCGACAGGGTGAAAGGCACACCGAATTTTTCCGCCGCCAGCGCCGCCTTGATTTCGCCATCGGCGTGCTGCATGCCGGTCAGCCCCACTGGTGCCAGTGCCACCGGCATGGTCGCCGGCTGGCCGATGATGTCGGTCTTCAGGGAACGCTCGCTGATATCCACGGCGACGCGCTGGCGCAGCTTGATCGGCTGAAAATCTTCCTCGTTGGCGCGGTAGGTGGATTCGGTCCAGGAACCGGAATCGGCATAGTCGTAAAACATGCGCGGTACGCGTGCGCGCGCCAGCTTTTGTAAATCCCGGATCGTACAAATCATGCTCATCTTGGCTTCCCATGTTATTTGCCGCGCATTATAACGCTATATCTGCGATTGTCAGCGAGCTGTCTAGCCGTTAGCATCCTGCTGCTATGCTGACAATAAAATCCCTGTGCAAATCCTACCGTGCCGATGCCGGCCTGAAGGTGCTGGATAATCTCGACTTCGCCATGCAAAAGTCATCATCGGTGGCCCT
>CAXBMV010000184.1:0-6393 GCA_963976575.1 uncultured Gammaproteobacteria bacterium
TTTCAAAGGGCCGTCGTCGCCGCGTAGCCTGTTCGAAGCGTTTCAAGTCCTGCTCGCTGATTTGAATGTATTGCCTGAGGCGCCGCAAACTGTCGTCGATGTCATCGACCAGCTCGAGCACAATTTCGAGGCGGTAGGCCGGCAGATTATTGGCCATGACCACACCATTGCGGTCAAAAATGAGGCCGCGCGTTGGCGGCAATGCCTTGATGCGGATGCGATTACTGTCGGCTAAAGTCGAAAAATGCCGATATTCGACAACCTGCAACACATACAGGCGCGCCAAAACCAGACCAAGCAGTAGCAGAATGAAAAGCGCCGCCAGTAACAGACGACGCCGAATCAATCGATTTTCGAGATAATCGTCTTTTAGCTGTACTCGCTTCGACATTAAATCGGAATTTGCCTAAAGCTTCCGGTAATTTGCATGATGTGAGGACAATAACAGAAAATTCGTTAAAAAAGAGCCGAATTGTGGCAAAGAAGTTTTAATCCGCAAGTAAAAACCGATATCATGCACGCACTTTTTTTCACCTTGTTCATAAGCAGGGGAAAAATCTCACAAAAGCACGTCATCACTCTATTTGGGGACTATAGGTATGGAGTTTAGTAATCTTTTGCCACCAATTTTTGGCATCCTGGGACTGGTAGCTGCAGCAATCACCTACGCACAGGTTAAAAAACATCCCGAAGGCGACGGTAAGGTCGTTGAAATCGGAAATCAGATCCACCTCGGCGCAATGGTATTCATGAAGCGCGAATACAAGATGCTGGTGATGTTTTCTGCGGTACTGGTGGTATTGCTGTATCTGTTTCTTGGCTGGCAAACCGCTTTTTGTTTTCTGCTCGGTGCGCTCGCCTCGGGGACGGCCGGCTATATCGGCATGAATACAGCCACCCGCGCCAATGTCCGTACCACGACTGCAGCACATACCCAGGGTGCCGCGGCGGCGCTTACGGTTGCTTTCTTCGGCGGATCAATCATGGGACTTGCGGTCGCCTCGCTCGGCCTGCTTGGCCTCGGTATTGTGTTTTACATGTTTTCTGCCGATATCGAATCACTGCACGCGATCCACGGTTTCGCCATGGGAGCCTCGGTAGTAGCCTTGTTTTCCCGCGTTGGCGGCGGCATCTTCACCAAGAGTGCCGATGTTGGCGCCGACCTGGTCGGCAAGATCGAAGCAGGCATTCCCGAAGACGACCCCCGCAACCCCGGCGTTATCGCAGACAATGTCGGTGACAATGTCGGCGATGTCGCAGGCATGGGCTCGGACATCTTTGAATCCTACTGCGGTGCAATGATAGCCTCGATCGCGATTGCATCGACCATGAGTGTCGCTACGGCGGCCAAAATGGGCGGTCAGGAAGCGATGATGTACCTGCCGCTGGCACTGTCTTCACTCGGCCTGCTGTGCTCCATCGGCGGTATTTTCATCGTCAAGGTGAACTCGGCCAAATCACCCGAAAAAGCGCTGCGCATGGGCACCATGGGATCATCCATCCTGTTCATCGCCCTTGCCTACTTCCTTGTCAGCATGCTGGGTCTGAATAACGGCATCTGGGTAGCGGTGCTTTCCGGTGCGGTTGGCGGCATAATCATCGGTCTGGTCACCGAGTATTACACTGCCGGCAAACCGGTAGAGCATATCGCCAAATCCGGCGAAACCGGTGCCGCCACTGTGATGATTAGCGGACTTGCGATCGGCATGCAGTCGGTCGCCATTCCAGTACTGACTATTTGCTGCATTATCGCGGTATCCAGTGGCTTCGCCGGCTTATACGGCGTAGGCATAGCCGCGGTAGGTATGCTTGCCACCGTCGGAATCACCATGGCCATCGACGCCTACGGACCTGTTGCCGACAATGCCGGCGGCATAGCCGAAATGGCTGGCCTGGGACCGGAAACGCGCAAAATTACTGATTCGCTGGACGAACTGGGTAATACCACCGCGGCCATAGGAAAGGGCTTCGCCATAGGCGCTGCAGCGCTGGCCGCGCTGGCCATCATCACCGCCTATATCCAGACCGTTTCGATCAATATCGACGACTTCCGTCTCGAGCTGAATAATCCGATGGTGCTGATCGGCCTATTCATCGGTGGCATCATACCTTTTATAATCGCTTCGCTTACCATGACAGCGGTAGGTGATGCGGCCTTCGAAATGATCAAGGAAATTCGCCGCCAGTTTCGCGATATCCCGGGACTGCTGGAAGGAACCGCCGAACCCGATACCGCGCAATGTGTCGATATCGCTACCACCGCGGCCTTGAAGAAAATGATTGTCCCTGGTGTGATCGCGGTTGCGGCGCCACCACTGGTGGGCTTTTCCATTGGAGCCGAAGCGCTTGGTGGCATGCTCTCCGGCGCCTTGTTGTGCTGCGTACTCATGGCACTGATGATGGCCAATGCCGGCGGTGCCTGGGACAACGCGAAAAAGTTTGTCGAAAAGGGTAACCTCGGTGGCAAAGGATCTGACGTACACACCGCAACCGTGGTCGGTGATACTGTTGGTGATCCGTTCAAGGATACTTCGGGTCCCTCGATGAATATCCTGATCAATGTCATGGCAATCGTCAGCCTGGTTATTGCTCCGCTGCTCAGCTAGCATCGAGTTGGCATAGAAGGCTGTTCGCGATCTTCGCGAGCAGCCTTTTTTTATTGCATACGGCAGTGAATTTCCTGATCTTCTGGGTTATTCTGCCAGATTGACTTTAATATCTACCCTGTCCGACATTCTCGAAAACAGCCAGCCCAAACAATGAAACAAGCGGTGACTTGCCGGCGCGGACGCCGGGCAGGCAAATCCCCTGAAACTTCGCGGAGACAGCTATGAAGCACAAAAACGTATTTTATGCCCAGTCCGGCGGCGTCACCTCGGTAATCAATGCCTCCGCCTGTGGCGTCATCGAGACCTGTCGACAGCATGCCGAGGAAATCGGCAAGGTCTATGCAGGACGCAACGGCATCATCGGCGCCCTCTGCGAAGACTTGATCGACACCACACTGGAGTCGGATGCCGATATCGCAGCATTAAAAAATACGCCTTCCGGCGCCTTCGGCTCCTGTCGATTCAAGCTCAAAAGTCTGCAGGAGAATGAGCGCGAATATCAACGCCTGGTTGAAGTTTTCAAAGCACATGACATCGGTTATTTTTTCTATAACGGTGGCGGCGACTCGGCTGACACCTGCTACAAGGTATCGCAACTGTCAGAGAAAATGGGCTTCCCCGTTCAGGCCCTGCATATTCCCAAAACTGTCGACAATGACTTGCCGATTACCGACAACAGCCCTGGCTTTGGCTCGGTCGCCAAGTACATCGCGGTATCGGCACTGGAAGCCTCCTTCGACGTAAAGTCCATGGCGAAAACTTCGACCAAGGTTTTCATACTCGAAGTCATGGGTCGCCACGCCGGCTGGATCGCCGCCGCGGGTGGTTTGATCGAAGATTATGGCATTCCTGTATTGCTGCTATTACCCGAGGTTGATTTTGACCAGCCCGCTTTCCTCGAGGCGGTCAGGCAGAAAGTGGAAACACACGGCTATTGCACGGTGGTTGTATCCGAGGGCGCGCGCAATGCGGATGGCAGTTTCCTGGCCGAACAGGGTAGCCGCGATTCTTTCGGTCATGCGCAACTCGGGGGAGTGGCTCCGGTGGTCGCCAACATGATCAAGGAGGCGCACGGCTACAAGTTTCACTGGGCGGTGGCCGATTACCTGCAACGGGCCGCGCGTCATCTGGCTTCTGCCAACGACCTCGAGCAAGCCTACGCGCTGGGCAAGTCGGCCGTAGAAATGGCAATCGCAGGAGAAAATGCGATTATGCCCACCATCGAAAGATTATCCGATAATCCCTACCGTTGGCAGATCGGCAAGGCCAAACTGGCCGATGTCGCCAATGTCGAGAAAAAGATGCCGCTGGATTTCATCAGCAACGATGGCTTTGGCATCACCGATAAATGTCGCCAGTACCTGTATCCTTTGATCCAGGGCGAAGCTTATCCGGACTACGACGAGCGCGGCATGCCGCGATACGTGACTTTGAAAAATTCGCCATTGGCGAAAAAGTTGCCCGAATTCACACTCTAGCCCCGGTTACAGTCCGTGTGCCGCTCTGAAGTGGCATTATTAACGGCAAGGAATAAGCGCAAGCGAATGGTTAATCAAATCGGCGCGCTGGGATATAATTCACCACAGGATTTCAACATAGCAGGTAACCCATGATTTTAGATCGCGTCAGCAGCGGCAAGAACGTACCCAACGATATCAATGTCATTATCGAGATTCCCTCGCACAGTGACCCGGTAAAATATGAAGTCGATAAGGAAACCGGGGCGCTCTTCGTCGATCGTTTCATGGGTACCGCGATGCATTATCCCTGCAACTACGGTTACATCCCGCAAACCCTGTCACAGGACGGTGACCCGGCTGACATGCTGGTTGTGACGCCGATTCCGGTAATCAGCGGATCTGTGATTCGAGTCAGGCCGCTGGGTATGCTGGAAATGACCGACGAAGCCGGCAAGGATTCCAAAATTATCGGGGTCCCCATCGACAAGCTGTCCAGCCTCTACAGCAGCATGAATTCGGTACGCGATCTGCCAAAATCGCTGCTCGATTCTATCGCCCATTTTTTCGACCACTACAAGGACCTCGAGCCCGGCAAGTGGGTGAAAATTGATGGCTGGGTGGATGCCGAAGACGCCAGGCGTGAAATTCTCGAAAGCATCCAACGCTACAACGAAGCTAATCGCTGATAGCGCGGTAACCGGCAAGTTGGCGACTGCCAAAAAGTGTTGTAGCTATTCGGGCTTTGGGACTGAAATAAAAATAGAACCGTCATCCCGGAATGCGCGCAGCGCATGTCCGGGATCTCAAGAGGGTTCGCACTGCCAGGTAATCCTTACCCATTCACCGCGTGAACGTCTGGAGATCCCGGATAGCTGCTGAGCAGCTTTCGGGATGACTTTTGGGTAGCTTTCTGCAGCGCAGAAAGCTACCCAAAAGTCACTCTTTACCAAACAACATGGAGCGTTCGTCGGTACTGACTTCGGAGAGAGTTCGCAGATTCGCGTAATCGACATGACAGATACAGTTTCGCCCCGATTCCTTGGCTTCGTATAAAAACTTGTCGACCGAATCGACGAATCCTTCCAGGTCCAGAATGCTGGTTTTTATATAAACGCTCGCCCCCATACTTGCGGTAACCGCAAATTCGCCACCCTCATAAGGGATCTGGAAATTTGAAATCATTTCCCGAATCCTGTCGGCAACCTTTACCGCAAGATTGAGATGGGTTTCAGGAAAAATCATGGCGAACTCTTCTCCGCCGTATCGACAGACTATGTCGGTAGTCCTGACTTCGCTGCGTAAAATTTCGGCAATATAGACCAGGGCCTGATTACCTACTTCATGGCCATAGTTATCGTTTACGGCTTTGAAATGGTCAATATCGACCAACACCAGACTGGTGGGTATACCGCTGCGCTTGGACCTGTCCATTTCGGCCTGCAGCACGGTTTTAAAATGGCGGAAGTTAAACAGCCCGGTAAGTGCATCGGTAGAAACCAGTTCGGAAAGCACTTCGATCTGGTTACGCAGTCGCTGCACTTCGTCCAGCCAGGCACAGCTTGTTTCTCCAACCGGGCAAACAATGTCGCCTGGCTCTTCGTTATTTTTCTTCATTACTGGATTCAATCATTGAATTGAGCTCATTTATCCGTGTCCTTGCCTCTTCACTGGCTCCTGGCCCAGCCCGCACCATGACGTCGCGGGGCCTCAAAGCCTGCCCCCTGGAGGACATTACCTGGATTCCAGGAATAACCTCTCCCGACTCTCTGTCGAGAAACACAACCGGCGCATTGTTTTCACCAAACACCCATTTATCGCCCCATTGAGTCAAGGCAACCAGCAGCGGCATCATTTCCTTCCCTTTTGCCGTCAATAGATATTCATGCCGCTTGGCACCCTGCTTGACCGGGACGCGCTCCAATATCTGGTTCTCGCATAATTTCTTCAGGCGGGCGGTCAGTATATTGCGCGCAATACCCAACTGCCCCTGAAATTCTTCGAAGCGTCGACTGCCGAGGAAGGCTTCACGGATGATCAGAATCGACCAACCTTCGCCAATTATATCGAGCACGTGGCCAATGGAGCCCTTGAGGGGGTCGAACTTTTCTGCTTTTTTCATGTTTTACAAATAGATTCTCTGCGATCGACCAACATCCACAACAAAAAGAATTATAGTGTGTATTTAAACAGTTTTGCTTCAAAACTTTTAACCCATTCTCAGGTTGGGGTCAACCGAACTATGGCACTAAGGCTCGAGTTTACCCGCGCTACCGGTTTCGAACTGCGGCAATCCGTCGTCGATGCGGTAGTAGCTGCCGGCTTCC
>CAXBMV010000185.1:0-6369 GCA_963976575.1 uncultured Gammaproteobacteria bacterium
TAGCCGGGAAAACGACGTGTGAAATCTTCGATAAAATCGAGCATGCTGCCCTGCCGGTTTTCATTCAGACGGTCGGCTTCCTTCTTGCTGCGCCAGCGGCTTTCCAGATACTGCGGCATTGCCGCGGGCAAGTCGCGGGCAACGCCACCGGGACGATAATAAGTCGCGTGCATGCGCGCTCCGGAGACGGCCTCATACAAATCCATCAAGTCTTCGCGTTCGCGAAAGGCGTAAAGAAATACGGTCATCGCGCCAACATCGAGTGCGTGTGTACCTATCCACATCAAGTGATTGAGGATGCGCGTAATCTCATCGAACATGACGCGGATATACTTGGCACGTTCGGGAATATCTATATCCAGCATCTTTTCGATGGCGAGCACATAGCCATGCTCGTTACACATCATCGAAACGTAATCGAGCCTGTCCATGTAGCCAATGGTCTGGTTATAAGGTTTGGTTTCGGCCAATTTCTCGGTGGCGCGGTGCAGCAACCCTATATGCGGGTCTGCGCGCTCTATGACTTCGCCATCCATTTCCAGCACCAGGCGTAAAACACCATGGGCTGCCGGGTGTTGCGGGCCGAAGTTGAGCGTGTAATTCTTGATTTCAGGCATCGGTTTTTGCCTCATCCTGATCGTCGGCGATATAACGGTGATCGTTGCGCTTCACCTTGGGCACCAGCACTCTCGGCTCTATGCTCACCGGCTCATAAACCACGCGTGCTTTTTCCGGGTCGTAACGCATTTCCACGTTGCCTATCATAGGGAAATCCTTGCGGAAGGGGTGCCCGACGAAACCATAGTCGGTCAGTATGCGACGTAAATCGGGGTGCCCGTCAAACAAAATACCGAATAAATCGAAGGCCTCGCGCTCGTACCAGTTGGCCGACACCCAGACATCGGTAATTGTGGGGATTACAGGGAAGCCGTCATCTTCGGCATACACGCGCAGGCGCAGACGCCGATTGTGCGGGTAGGAAAGCAGGTGATAAACAGCTGCATAGCGACGCCCCCTGGGAGTAACCGCTTCGAGATCGTCGCCAAACTGTAACCTGCCGGTACTACCAGACGCTTCGACACCGCGACCGAAACCCGAACGACTGGCGTCTTCTGTTTCCCACTCGACCTGACCGAACTGGGAGTAATCGACTCCGCAGAGATCAACCAGTTGATTGAATTGAAACATTTCGTTATCGCGCAATTCTTTGGCAACTTCTATCAGACGATCTGCCGCCAGTTCGACGGTCACCTCGTTAAACGCGACAGTCACCGACAGCAACTTGTCAGCAAATAGAGTGCGCAGCGAATCAGCCAGTATCTGTTTAGGATTCGACATGTTAGCGGGCTATGGTATTGGTACGTTTGATTTTATTCTGCAACTGCAAAATGCCGTATAACAGCGCTTCCGCGGTTGGCGGACAACCCGGCACGTAAACGTCGACAGGTACCACGCGATCGCAGCCACGTACAACCGCATAGGAATAATGATAATAACCACCACCATTGGCGCAGGATCCCATCGATATAACCCATCTGGGTTCTGCCATCTGGTCGTAAACCTTACGCAGGGCCGGTGCCATTTTATTCACCAGCGTGCCTGCGACAATCATCACGTCCGATTGCCTCGGACTGGGGCGAAATATAATTCCAAACCGATCGAGATCGTAACGCGCAGCACCCGCCTGCATCATTTCTACCGCACAACAGGCCAGTCCGAAAGTCATTGGCCACATCGATCCGGTGCGCGCCCAGTTGATCATTCCCATTCCAGGGCTCCTTTTTTCCACTCGTAGATAAAACCTATTACCAGTACCGCGAGGAATACCGCCATGGCGATCATGCCAAAACTACCGATCTGGTCGAGTACGATTGCCCAGGGAAAGAGGAATGCGATTTCCAGGTCGAAAATAATAAACAGGATGGCTACCAGATAATAACGGACATCGAATTTCATGCGACTGTCTTCGAAAGCTTCGAAACCGCATTCGTAAGGAGAATTTTTTTCCGCGTCCGGGCGCGAGGGGCCCAGCAATTTGCCAAGGACAAGAAACACCGACCCCATCAACAGAGTCAGACACATGAATATTAAAATTGGTAGGTAATTGCCAAGCATGGTTGCTTAATTTTGCCTCTGAGGGCCCGTTCCTGCTATGTGAGGAGCCAGTCTATTGTGGCACCTATAGGCTGTCAAGAAAACGCAGGAACAGCGCAATATTAGTCCGGGATTCCCTGAAATAATGCCCTCCAGGGACTCAACTCAAATCGATCAACCCGACCCCGCATTACCGGGTCGGGTGGCTTACATTATGGTGCCGATGGCCGGAGTCGAACCGGCACAGCTCTCGCCACTACCCCCTCAAGATAGCGTGTCTACCAATTCCACCACATCGGCTATTTCTTTGCATCGTTCCACTCGCGCATTCAGTCAAGAGAATCGATTCTATTCTTTGTGAATCACTCTGCCGGAGGCAGATCTGACTCGCTGGCGCTATTCGCACTGCCATCCAGTGGCGGCAATCCGCTATTCGCATCCATTTCTATCGCATTAGGTTGTGTCATAACACTCCCGGATACGCTATCGGGTTCGGCTCGATTACTGGAAAGATAAGCCAGCGACAGGCTCACCAGGAAAAACAACATGGCTACGATACCTGTGGATTTGCTCATGAAGTTCCCGGAACCTCGTGCGCCGAATACAGTCGCCGAGGCACCGCTACCAAAAGCTGCGCCAGCATCGGCACCCTTGCCGTGTTGCATCAGTATCAACACGATTAGCGAAATCGACAGCAACACCTGAACGATTAATAAAAGACTGTTTATGTTTTCCATTAGACCACCTGGGTAAAATTGGCGATAGCAAGAAAGTCGGCCGACCTCAACGAAGCCCCACCGATCAAACCACCATCAATATCCGTTTGCGCTAACAATTCAGCAGCATTTGCCGGATTCATGCTTCCACCGTATAAAATTTGTACCTTCTCTGCAAAACCAGCATCCAGCCCGGCCAGCTTGTTGCGAATGAAGGCATGCACTGCCTGGGCCTGTTCGGGAGAGGCTACCTGCCCTGTTCCTATAGCCCAGACGGGTTCGTAAGCAATAACCGAGCCGGCCATGCCGGCGATGCCGACCTGCGCCAGTACCGCATCGAGTTGCCTGGCAACCACTACCTCGGTCAAACCCTGTTCACGCTCCTGCAGGCTTTCGCCAACACAGAGTATCGGACTAAGGCCCTGACTCAGCGCCATCGCAAAACGGGCCGCTACCAACTCATCCGACTCGAGGTACAAGGAACGGCGCTCCGAGTGCCCAACCAGAGCATAGCGACAACCGCTCTCTTTCAACATGGCTGCCGAGACTTCCCCGGTAAAGGCACCCGAGGCCTGGTCGCAGACGTTTTGCGCACCCATCGCGACGGCGCTGCCGGCCAGCATTGTACCGACTTTCATCAGGTAAATCGCCGGCGGAAACACCGCCAACTCGGCATTTCCGGCATCCCCGCCTTTAATCCCTTCGACCAGCTCGACGATCGACTCAAGGTTGCCGTTCATCTTCCAGTTGCCTGCTATAAGGCTGGGTCGCATATCAGATTCCAGTCACTAAAACGGCGGCAAAGGTTACTCACCTATGCCCAATAAATCAATCGCGAATTATCGATATCAACCGATTAATTCAGATCAGCTTTTCATCGCGGCACAATCCCGCACAGTTTGCGCCAATTCTTCGGCTATTTGCTTCACTTTGTTTTCTTCCTGCCCTTCTACCATGACACGAATCAAAGGCTCGGTTCCCGAGGGGCGCAGCAATACACGACCGCTATCACCCATGCTGGCTTCGGCCGAGGCCAGTGCCGCCTTCAAAACAGGTTGATTCAGCAACCCTGTGGATTCGCCGATGGGTACGTTGATCATGATTTGTGGGTAGGTTTCCATGCCTTCGCAGGCTTCAGTCAGGGTTTCGCCGCTGCTCACCAGCCAGTCTAGCACCTGCAAGGAAGATATGATGCCATCTCCGGTAGTCGTTTTATCAAGGCAGATGATATGCCCCGAAGATTCACCACCGAGGCGCCACCCCCTGGATACCAGCAACTCCATCACGTAACGGTCACCGACGCTGGCACGCTCAAAATCTATACCCAGGGCCTGCAATGCGTGTTCCAGGCCGAGATTACTCATTAGCGTGCCCACCACGCCACCTTGTAATTCACCATTGGCGAGCTTGCTTCTGGCAATGATATAAAGCAGCTGGTCGCCATTCTTCACGTCACCACGAGCATCCATCATCATCACGCGATCGCCATCGCCATCGAAGGCTATACCCATGTCGGCCTGGTTCTCGAGCACCAGGGCACGCATGTTTTCGGGATGCATCGCACCCACCTTAAGATTGATATTCAGACCGTTCGGGCTGGTGCCTACCTCGATAACCTCGGCCCCGAGCTCGCGGAAAACAGCGGGGGCGATATGGTAGGTTGCGCCATTGGCACAATCGATAACCAGCTTCATACCGCGTAGATTTTTATTGAACGGAATCGCAGATTTACAAAACTCGATATAGCGGCCTTTGGCATCTTCCATACGACTGGCGCGACCGATCTGTTCCGGCTCAACCATTTTCAAAGGCTTTGCCAGCATGTCTTCGATTGCTTTTTCAGTGGCATCCGGCAACTTGAAACCATCACCGTTGAAAAACTTTACGCCATCATCGTGGTAAGGATTATGCGAAGCGCTGATCACTATGCCGGCGCTGGCGCGCTGTGATTGCGTGATATAAGCGATCGCCGGTGTTGGCATGGGGCCGAGCAGCAATACATCCAAACCGGCTGCAGCAAGCCCCGATTCCAGGGCCGATTCAAACATGTATCCAGAAATGCGCGTATCCTTGCCGATGACCACTCGCCCCCCGTTATTGCGAGATAATACCTTGCCGGCGGCCCAGCCGAGTTTCATGATGAAATCAACAGTCATGGGTGGCTTGCCAACCCGTCCACGAATGCCGTCGGTACCGAAATATTGCCTGCTCATGTTCCCACCTGCCCCAGTGCGCGTACCATTTTTATCGCATCTACCGATTCGGCAACATCGTGCACACGCAGGATGTCCGCACCCAGCATGGCCGCCATGACCGCTACCGAAATGCTGCCATAGAGTCGCTGATCCACGGGTTTGTCGAGTATCTTGCCTATCGTATGCTTACGCGACAATCCCACCAGAATTGGCATGCCCAGATCTTTAAATTGACCCAGGGATTTGAGTAGCAACAAATTATGTTCGATCGTCTTGCCAAAACCAAACCCGGGATCGATGATGATATGATCTTCGGCGATTCCCGCCTTAAGCGCAGCATCGATACGATCGCTCAGAAAAGCCTTAACCTCGCCCACAAGATCCTTGTAAACAGGTTTTTGCTGCATGCTTTCAGGGCTGCCCTGCATGTGCATCAGACAAACAGGCACGTTTAATTCGGCGGCGATTTGCAATGAATTTTCCAGCCGCAATGCCCAGATGCTATTGATGATACTAGCGCCCGCCTGCACCGCCGCCTGCATGACCCCTGCCTTATTGGTGTCAATGGAAATAGGAATATCGGAAATAGCCCGTATCGCCTTGATCAATGGCAAAGTACGCTCGATCTCCTCATCGATGGTTACCTCAAGTGAGCCGGGGCGCGTAGATTCGCCGCCTATGTCGAGTATATCGACCCCATCGGCAATCATTTGCCGAGCATGTTCAAATGCTTTTTCGGTGGTATCGAAGCGGCCACCGTCAGAAAACGAATCAGGGGTTGTATTCACAACCCCCATAACTTGCAAGCGCCCGGAGATGCTAAGCTGTTGCATCGCGATCAAGGAACCTAAGATATCCGCCAGTTTTAATGCAGCTTGGCAGGATCGAGATCCGGATCTACACCGCTATCTGTTTTCTCAGAGCTGGTACCATTACCGCTGTCGGATGATCCCGTCTCGTCATCGGACCAGTCGTCCGGCGGCCCGGGTATCTTACCCAACATGATACTGTCGATCTGTCCGACATCGATGGTTTCATATTTCATCAGCGCATCCGCCATCATATGCAATTGCTCGGTATGCCCATTGAGGATATCAACCGAACGCTGGTAATTGCGATCGATAATGGCGCGAATCTCGGAGTCGATGGCCTGCGCGGTTTCGTCCGACAGGGTTTTTTGTTTGCCGTAGCTCTTGCCGAGGAACACTTCGCCTTCATCTTCGCTATAAGACAGTGGACCCATGCGATCCGACAGGCCCCACTGGGTTACCATGCTACGCGCTATACTGGTGGCTCGCTCGATATCGTTCGAGGCACCGGTAGTTACCGCATCTTCACCGAAGATTAACTCTTCGGCAATGCGC
>CAXBMV010000186.1:0-6359 GCA_963976575.1 uncultured Gammaproteobacteria bacterium
TGAAACCCCGGCCGCCATCATCGCATCGCCGACGTCGTGCATATCGACAAACTGCTGTACATGCGGGCGCGCATCCAGCGCCTGCCAACTATCGTGCAATTCATTCAAGGTGCCCGGGCCGAAACTGGAAAACATGAGCAAACCGCCGGGCTTTAAGACCCGCGCAAACCCGGCCAGCGTGGCGCGCAAGTCATTGCTCCACTGCAAGGCCAGCGAAGAAAACACCAGGTCGAAACTATCATCCGCGAAAGGCAATTGCTCCATATCCGCGTTCACCAATCGCTTTTTCGACCAGAAGCGAAAGCGCTCGCGCGCCTGCTGCAGCATCGCATCGGCAATATCACCGGCGTAGAGTTTGGCACCGGGATAAGCCTTTTGCAGACCGGCAAAGCTCCTGCCGGTACCGCAGCCAAGATCGATCATAGTCTCCGGCTGGTGACGAATATACTGCAGCCTCAGCAAAAGCCGGTTCAACACCTCTTCCTGCAGGATCGCCGAATGATCGTAGCTTTTAGCAGCACGATTGAATGATTTCTTAACAGCCTTCTTATCCAGCCGGGGCGGATTGAGCAAGTCCAACAGTAAATCCTGGAGTGTTTTGAGCGGGTTTAATACGGCGCCTGTAACAGCGCGGCAAATTCGCCGCTATGCGATAAAAATGGCGCATGCGCGGCGCCGGCGAGCGATTCTACCCGAATACCCGGGTGAAGATCACTGATTTGTTGCTTCAATGCGATCGGCACCAGCGCATCGCGCTCGCCGAGTATCACCCGAACCGGCATTTGCAGCTGTCCGAGCAGCGCGCGCGTATCGCTGTGTTTGAGCAGATCGAGCCCCTTGTTCAGCAGCTCGCTGTCGGGTGCCCCGGCTTCGGCAATGTGCTGCGAGAGCGAACGGATCAGGCCGCGCGCACCGCTCTCACCAAGCATTTGCAGCGACAGAAAGCGTCGCAAGGTCGCTTGCCAACCTGCCGCCAGCTCTTCACCGAAGCGTTCAAAAACCTCGGCCGCCACCGCGCAGGACCAATCGTCACGCCTCACAAAACAAGGATTGGAGCAGACCAGGATGAGCTCGCTAAACTTTGCCGGATAACGCGCCGCGAGTTCGGTTGCATAAATGCCACCCATCGACCAGCCCAGCAATCGACCGGCTGGCAGTGACTCGGCCATTTGCGCCAGTTGCGCATCGAAATCCAGCGCAGCATCCCACCCACTTTGCCCGTAGCCGGGTAAATCCGGATTGACTACGCTTTGCCGCGCTGACAACTGTTCCAGCAGTGGCTCGAATACACGCCCGTTCATGCCCCAGCCGTGCAGTAATATCAAGGTGTCGCCATTCATCGCGCTGTACTATTTGCTCCCAATATCGTCAGGACTATTTGATTGCCCGGTTGAAGCTCTGCTAGAGTGACATTCCACACCGAAACCTGTCATGCCATGCCCGAAGCCATTGCTTTAATCATTTTTGCCTACCTGCTCGGTTCCATTTCCTCGGCAATTATACTGAGTAAAATCATGGGCTTCGAAGACCCGAGATCGCAGGGCTCGAAGAATCCCGGGGCGACCAATGTGTTGCGTATCGCCGGTAAAAAGGCCGCCTTTTTCACCCTGGTCGGTGATTGTCTCAAGGGTTTCCTGCCGGTGCTGATCGCGCAGCAACTCGTCGATGACCCGCTGCTGGTTGCGCTGGTCGCGTTTGCCGCCTTTGCCGGTCACTGTTTCCCGCTTTTCTTCAATTTTCGCGGTGGCAAGGGCGTTGCCACGGCTCTCGCCGCCACGGTCGCCTACCACTGGCTCACTGGCGCTATCATCATTGGCATCTGGTTACTTTTTGCCAAGGTATTCCGCATATCCTCGCTGGCCGCGATCATCGCCTTTTGCGCGCTGCCGCCATTGATATTCTGGTACCAGCAAAGCCTCGCCGTCAGCGCGGTCTTTCTTGCCATTTCAACGATATTGATCTGGCGCCACCGCGGCAATATCCAGCGCCTGTTGCAGGGCACCGAAGGCTAGATCGGCGCCAGCGTTTCCAGCGACCAGCGCGGCAACAGGTCAAAAACGCCATCGTCCTGTTGCCCGGCCTGCAGACGCAACGCACCCGCATAGGCAATCATCACACCATTATCGGTACAGTATTCGATGGGCGGGAAAAACACTTCGCTATCGCTGTCATCGGCAAGCTTATCCAGCACCTGGCGCAGGCGGCGATTGGCGCCTACCCCGCCGGCCACTACCAGACGGCGATAACCGGTGTGCTGCAACGCGCGCTGGCACTTGATACGCAGCGTGTCTACCACCGCATGCTGAAAGGCAAAGGCTATCTCCCCGCGCACAGCGTCATCCAGCGGCTCATTCTCCTTAATAATGTTCAGCGCTGCGGTCTTCAGACCGCTGAAACTGAAATCCAGCCCCGGGCGATTCACCATCGGCCGCGGAAAAACGAAACGGGAGGATGGCGTCTGGTCGGCTAGTGCAGCCAGTTCGGGCCCGCCCGGATAAGGCAGGCCGAGCAGCTTGGCCGTCTTGTCGAAGGCTTCGCCGACAGCATCGTCCAGCGACTCGCCTAGCAGGCGATACTCGCCCAGCGCGCGCACGTCGACCAGCTGGGTGTGCCCGCCGGAGACCAGCAGGGCGACGAAGGGAAAATCAGGTTGCGCTTCTTTGGCCAGCATCGGTGCCAGCAAATGACCTTCCATGTGATGTACACCGAGTATCGGCTTCTGCAGCGCCCAGGCCAGACCTCGCGCCAGGCTGGCGCCAACCATCAAGGCTCCGATCAAACCCGGTCCACGGGTGTAGGCAATCGCGTCTATGTCGTCGATACTACCGATTTCGTCTAGCAACTCGGTCAGCATGGGTGCCGCTTTGACCACGTGATCGCGCGAAGCCAGCTCCGGCACCACACCACCGTATTCGCGGTGTTTTTCTATTTGCGAGTACAAACGCTGCCAGATCTGCCCGTTGCGGGTGTCGTATACCGCAATACCGGTTTCATCACAGGAACTCTCGATACCTAAAACTTTCATATAAATCAGTACTTTATGTCGACACTTTCGAAACCGGGCATTATTATCGAGCCAGCTTCGGTGCGTCTCATCACGGGAAAATCGCAGTTTATACCAGACCCGGCATAGTTTTGCGCGGGCATTCGCCGCAATCCACTGGCGACGGCGCATGTTTTTATTTGTCCGTTACGATTGATATTTGCGCCCGCCTCCTTATAATTGTCCGGCTCTTGAGACAGGGGTCGGTTTTTCGACGCCATAATTAACATACTGGATCCATAAAATATGCCAACAGTGAAAGTAAAGGACAACGAACCGTTTGATTTCGCATTGCGTCGCTTCAAACGCTCATGTGAAAAAGCGGGCGTTCTCACCGAGACGCGTCGTCGCCAGCACTATGAAAAACCAACTGCAGTGCGCAAGCGCAAATCCGCTGCCGCAGTAAAACGTAACTTCAAACGTATCTCCAAGGATTTCGGTACCCGCAGACGTCTCTACTAGGCGCAGCAGGTAAAACCGCCAATGCCGGATAGCGCCCTTAAACAGCAATTAACCTCAGACATGAAGACGTCGATGAAAAGCGGCGACAAAAAACGTCTGGGTGTGATTCGTCTTATGCTTTCGGCAGTGAAACAAATCGAGGTAGATGAGCGCATCGATCTCGACGACGCCCGTATACTCTCGGTGCTCGACAAGATGTGCAAACAGCGCCGCGAATCGATAGAGCAATTCGGCAAGGCCTCGCGCGACGACTTGATCGCGATCGAACAGGCCGAACTGGAAATCATTCAGACCTATTTGCCGGAACCGCTGTCCGAGGCGGACATCGCCAGCCTGATCGAACAGTCCATCAGCAGCAGCGGCGCCACCTCCATCAAGGAAATGGGCAAGGTCATGGGGATACTCAAACCCCAGCTCCAGGGGCGCGCAGACATGGGCAAAGTCAGCCAGCTGATTAAAGCGCAACTGACCGCCTGAGGCACAGCGCAAATGGCAAACGTATTCCAGTTCCTGGATGTGCAGCGCACCGACCCCGGTAAAAAACCTTCTTTTGTTCGCGTCACCGAATTCGGTGAAATTTACGGCGACTACGAACAGCAGGAAGCCGCCGAGCAATCCGAACGCTGCATCGAATGCGGCAACCCCTATTGCGAGTGGAAGTGCCCGGTACATAACTACATCCCCAACTGGCTCAAGCTGGTGGCCGAAGGCAACCTGCTCGAAGCCGTGGAAATGTCACACAAAACCAACAGCCTGCCCGAGGTTTGCGGCCGCATTTGTCCGCAGGATCGACTCTGCGAAGGCGCCTGCACGCTGAACACCGGTTTCGGAGCGGTCTCCATAGGCTCCATCGAGAAATATATTACCGACACCGCGATCGCACAGGGCTGGTCGCCCGACCTGTCCGACGTCATCGACAGTGGCAAAAAGGTTGCCATAGTCGGAGCCGGACCTGCTGGTATCGCCTGCGCCGACGTGCTCACGCGCAACGGCGTCAGCTGCGTGGTATTCGACAAGTACGCCGAAATCGGTGGCTTGCTGACCTTCGGCATCCCCCCGTTCAAGCTTGAAAAGGAAGTGGTGACGAAACGCCGCAGCATGTTCGAAAACATGGGCATAGAATTTCGTCTCAATACCGAAGTTGGCAAAGACATCGCCTTCGAGCAGTTACTCGCCGACTACGATTCGGTATTCCTCGGCATGGGCACATACACTTACATGAAGGGCGGCTTTCCCGGCGAAGACTTACCCGGTGTTTACGAGGCGCTGCCTTACCTGGTTTCAAACATACATAATGAAATCGATTTCCCCACCGAAGACAAACCCGACTTTATCGACTTTGCCGGCAAGCGCGTGGTCGTGCTCGGTGGCGGCGATACCGCGATGGACTGCAATCGCACCGCAATACGCCAGGGCGCAAGCAGCGTTACCTGCGTCTACCGGCGTGACCGCGAAAACATGCCCGGCTCCATGCGCGAAGTAGAAAACGCGATCGAGGAAGGCATAGAATTTCAGTACAACCGCCAGCCGCTGGAAATCACTGGCGATGGATCGGTAGAAGGGATCAGGCTGATTTCGACCAGGCTCGGCGAAGCCGACCGGCAAGGTCGCCGCAAGCCCGAGATTATCGAAGGCTCCGAAGAAGTCCTCGAAGCCGACGTGGTGGTCATTGCCTTCGGCTTTCGCCCGAGCCCGGCCGACTGGTTCGCCGAACACGACATACAAATTCAGGAAGACGGCAAGCTGATCGCCAAAGAGCAGGGAGAGTTCCCCTTCCAGACCAGCAACCCCAGGGTCTTCGCCGGCGGCGACATGGTGCGCGGTTCGGACCTGGTCGTCACCGCAATCTACGAAGGCCGCCAGGCCGCCGAAGGCATACTCGATTTTCTCGAAGTTTAAATGGACGTATTTTGACCTCAACCCCGCTCAAGAATGACCGCCTGATCAAGGCGCTGTTGCGCCAACCGACCGATACTACGCCGGTATGGATTATGCGCCAGGCCGGCCGCTACCTGCCCGAATACCGTGAGGTACGCAAACAGGCTGGCAGCTTTCTCGATCTGTGCAAGAATACCGAACTCGCCTGCGAAGTAACGCTGCAACCTTTGCGCCGATTCGATCTGGATGCGGCGATAATCTTTTCCGACATACTCACCATTCCCGATGCGATGGGATTGGGTCTGTATTTCGTCGAGGGCGAAGGCCCCAAATTCGAAAGGCCGCTGCGCAGCGAGGCCGACATTGCCCACCTGTTCGTACCAGACCCCGATGACAAGCTGCGCTATGTTGGTGACGCGGTATCCATGGTGCGCCGCGAACTCGATGGCAAGGTACCCTTGATCGGCTTCAGCGGCAGCCCCTGGACGCTGTCTACCTACATGGTCGAAGGCAGCAGCTCGAAAGACTACCGCCACGTCAAAGGCATGATGTATGACAACCCGGCGGCACTGCACAGGCTGCTGGATACTCTGGCACAATCGGTGATTGCCTACCTGAATGCACAGATACGCGCCGGAGCGCAGGCAGTCATGGTATTCGATACCTGGGGTGGCGTGTTAAGCCCGCAAGCCTATCGCGAATTTTCGCTGAGCTACATGCAACAAATCGTCGACGGCCTGATTCGTGAGCAGGATGGCCAGACCATTCCGGTAACGCTATTCACCAAGGGTGGCGCGCAATGGCTCGAAGACATCGCCGCGACCAATTGCAACGGCGTCGGCCTCGACTGGACTGTTGGCATAGATGAGGCGCGCAGACGCATCGGCGATAAGGTCGCCCTGCAAGGCAACCTCGACCCCTGCGTACTCTACGCATCGCCCGACACCATCCGCGAAAAAGTCGGCGAAGTGATGCA
>CAXBMV010000187.1:0-6358 GCA_963976575.1 uncultured Gammaproteobacteria bacterium
ATTCATGATGTCATATAGTCCTTAGATGGCAAATCACGCCTCGCTTTCGCGAGCCTATGCCAGAGACTATTGCATCATCTGTGCCAGTTTTTTAGTGGCAGGCTCTCAACTACGTGGTTTGCAGCGTTGCGAGAATTCGTCCAGGGTCTTTTGCTCTTCGCGCGCTTCTGCGACCACTTCCTGCAGTTGCAGGTTTTCTACCACCTTGTGTATGACTTTGGAGCCGACACGGGTTTCCTGCCAACTATTGCGCTTTGCATCAAACTCGAACTGGCGCAGCTTTACCAGCTCCAGTTGTTTTTCGATGGTTTGATCGAGTTGCTCGATAAAGCGATGAAACTCCTGTAACTCGACCGCGCTGTAAACGGGTTGTTCTTCGTGCTTCTTGCTCAGGTATTCGTGCTTGTAGTTTTTTAATTGCGCCAGTCGCTTCTCTTCCATCTCCAGCGCGCGCTGGCAACGGGCGACCTCGAGTAAGGCCTGCTGCTGTTTTTTGTCGGCGTGCTGGACAACCGGTTGCAATCTCTCGGTACGCGTCATCTAAATTCCCCTGCTGTCTGGTTACTCTGCTGCTGCGACCTATCTCCCGCTTGCTCCTGCTCGGCGCCAAGTTTTAACAGTTCCTGCAATTGTCTGTGGCTCTCGGCGAAGCTAACCGACTGCTCCATGTCCTGACCGATAAAGCGATTAATCATCGGATACATGGTGATGGCCTTGTCGATCTCGGCATCGGATCCACGTTGGTAGGCCCCGACATTGATCAGATCGCGATTCTGCTGGTAAAGGCTGTATATGCGTTTGAATTTCTGCGCCAGCTCGCGTTGTTCCTGACTGGTGATCTGTGTCGCCAGACGGCTGATCGAGGTCTCTATATCGATTGCCGGGTACAGGCCCGAATCGGCCAGATTGCGCGACAACAGTATATGCCCGTCGAGAATTGCCCTGGCCGCGTCGGCGATGGGTTCGGAGTGATCGTCGCCTTCGACCAGTACCGTGTAAAACGCAGTAATCGAACCACCGCTCTGGGCGCCATTACCGGCACGCTCCACCAGTTGTGGCAGACGTGCAAACACCGAGGGCGGGTAACCCTTGGTCGCCGGGGGTTCGCCTATGGCCAGCGCGATCTCGCGTTGGGCCTGTGCGAAACGGGTCAATGAATCCATCAGGAGCAAAACATTCTTGCCCTGATCGCGGAAATACTCGGCAATACTGGTTGCCTGCATCGCACCGTGGATGCGCATCAACGGTGACGAATCTGCCGGCGCCGCGACCACCACCGATTTGCGCATTCCCTGCTCCCCGAGAATTTCCTCGACGAATTCCTTTACCTCGCGACCACGCTCGCCGATCAAACCAACGACAACCACGTCGGCCTCGGTATAGCGTGTCATCATTCCCAGCAGCACCGACTTACCCACGCCGCTACCGGCAAACAATCCCATACGCTGACCGCGCCCTATTGGAATCAAGGCATTGATTGCGCGCACGCCGACATCGAGTACATCGCGTATCGGTGTGCGCTCCAGCGGATTGATCTGCTTTCCCTGCAGCGGCATCTTGTGCCGTGCGCGCAACGGGCCGCGTCCGTCCAGCGGCCTGCCACTGCCATCGATGACACGCCCCAGTAACTCGGGGCCAACCAGCACGTCGGAACTGTGGCGAGTCGGAATAACACGTGCATTCGGCACCAGACCGCGTACCTCGGAGGTGGGCATCAAGTAAAGGCTCTCACCGGAAAATCCAACCACTTCGGTTTCCACGCGGCGGCCGTCGGCATTGATCACGTCGCAACGCGAGCCTATCGGGGCCTGGCATCCCACGGCTTCCAGAGTAAGCCCGACCATACGCGTGAGTACGCCTTCGACAACAACCTTTGCCTGTTGTTGCGGTCCGCTTTAATGCCTTCAACCAGTCAGCGCTGGCTTTTTCGATCAGCGCTTCGGTCATTCGTCCTGCTCTCTTTCTCCACCCAGAACCGAAGCGGCAAGCGCCGACAAGCGACTTTCCAGGGTGGCATTAATCGTAGACGGGGGTGCCTTGATTTCGCAGCCTCCGCGCGTAATCATCGGGTCTTCGACCAGCTTCCAGCTATGTTCTTCATCCGAGTTTTCTATGGAAAGTGCATCGCGCAGCAAACGCGCGTCTTCCGGATGCATCACGATCGAAATATTGCGCGCGTTGCCCGGCAAGAGTTTCACCGAGTCTCGGATCAGACCGATTATTTCGCCGGGTACTAACTTCAGTTCACGACGCACCAGTTGTTGCGCCAGAGTCACCGCCACCTGGCTGAGCTGGTGTTCGATATCCTCGTTCAAGGATTGCAGCGGGTGCTCAAAAAAATCAATCAGGCGCAGCAGTCGCTGTTGCAGCTGTGCGCTTTCCTGCTGTGCTTTTTGCAGGCCCTGCTGGTAACCCTCTTCTTCGGCCTGCTTGCGCCACTGGTCGATTTCGGCCACGGTGGGCACAGTGGCGGCCTCGGTAGCCCTGCGGTATTTCACCACCCTGCTGGGATCGGCCTGCATCGCCGGTGCCTGCCATCGCTGCGCCTCGGCTGCGTTATTGTTTGTGGAATTACTCATAAATAGTCAGGTAGCCAGAGCGCTGCTAAACCATCGCCTCGCCGCCACCACCGAGAGAAATTTCACCGGCCTCTTCGAGCTTGCGCGCGATACCAAGAATCTCTTTCTGCGCCTCTTCCACTTCGCTGAGCTTGACCGGACCCTTGGCCTCCATGTCTTCGACCAGCATTTCTGCCGCCCGCGAAGACATGTTCTTGAGAAACTTCTGGCGGAAATCATCGTCGACACCCTTCAGCGCCAGGGACAGCAAGTCTGTTGAAACTTCGCGCATCATCGTCTGTATGCCACGATCATCGACCGCACGCAGGTTGTCGAATACGAACATCAAGTCTTCGATCCTGGTCGCCAGTTCCTCATTCTCACCGCGCACATCGTCCATCAGCTTGTTTTCCAGCGGCGGGTCCATAAAGTTAAGAATATCGGCCGCGGTTTTCTCGCCGCCCACCATCGATGTTTTCACGTTTTCATTGTCACTGAAGTAGCGCTCCATGATGCTGTCCAGCTCCTTGATCGCGGCAGGCTGCACCCCTTCCAGCGTGGCGATGCGCATCAGAATGCCGGCGCGGCTGCTCTCCGGAAGATTGCTCAATACCTGGGCTGCGCTATCCGCCTCCAGATAGGACAACACTATGGCGACTATCTGCGGGTGCTCAAAACGAATGATTTCGGCGATCGAACGAGGGTCCATCCACTTCAGCGATTCGAGACCGTTACTGCCGCTACCCATCAGGATCCGGTCGATAACATTACCAGCCTTGTCGCCCAGTGCTTTCTCCAGCATGCCGCGTATATAGGAATCGTTGCCTATACCCAGTCCGGTTTGTGATTCGAGCACGTCGAAAAAATCATCGATAACAAATTCGACCATTGGTCGAGACACATCGTGCATGCCGGCCATAGTCGAGCCCACCAGCTGCACCTGCTTGGGTTTCATGTGCTGCAGTATTTCGGCGGCAATATCCTCGCCCAACGTCAACAGCAATACACCCGCTTTCTCTGCGCCCTGCAGGGACAGTTCCTTGGAATCCTGCGCCTGATCTTCAGCCATTCTTATTCACCTACCCATTGACGCATGACATTGGCAACTCGCGCAGGATCTTCCATTACCATGGAGCGAGCCATACCAACCTTCTGTTCGTAAGTTGCATCCTTGCGTCGCACCATATTTGCCGCATTATTCGGATCATCGGAGAGATTTGGAATGCCCGGATACTGTCCCCCCATAGACGCGCCGGCATAGCCCTGCTGCATTGGCATCGGCGGCGGGTAGGAAGTCGCCGTGGTCGCCGCTGATTTATCATCGGCACTGCTGGTATCCTTAAAAGTAAGCGAACGCAGCAGCGGCCGACCAAAAAGAAAAGAGAGCAGTAACAGGCCAAGTGCGCCCAGAACCTGCTTCACCAGCGTGACTATCCAGGTCTCGTTGAGCAGGCTTTGCCAAACCGGAACTTCTGCTACAACCAGTTTTTCAATTTCCAGGAAAGGCGCGTTGACAACACTCACCGAGTCACCGCGATTGGTATCAAAACCTATGGTTTCCTTGATCAGGTTTTCGAAGCGCTGGATTTCCTCATCACTGTAAGCGGCTTTACCGGGGCTGCCGTCTTCGCTGGCGACAATCTTGTTGTCTATGATGACCGCAACCGAAAGCCGTTGAATGCTGCCCACCGGATTGCTGGTGTGGCTGATGATCCTGTCGACCTCGTAGTTTCGCGTTGCCGAACGATTCTGGTTAGCGGGAATATCACTGGCAGTAGCATCGTTCCCTGTATCGCCGCTCGCGGCTGCCGGAGGCTGGTTGCTGAGCGCGCCGGGAATACCGCCAGCCTGACCACCGATGTTGCGGCTTTCCTCTTCATTGATTTGCTCGCTGCGAATGACACTGCGCTCGGGGTCGAAGGCTTCCCGGGTTGACTCTACCGACGAGAAATCAAGTTGCGCCGCTACCTGGGCATTCACCTTCCCTTCGCCCACTATCGGTTGCAATAGATTGATGATGCGATCAGATAAATTGTCTTCGAGCTGGCGGGCATAGGTATATTGCCGCGAAGTCTTTGCCATGCCCTTGTCTTCTTCTTCGGTCAACAGACGTCCAAACTGGTCGACTACCTTCACTTCAGAAGCCTCCAGCAGGGAAATACTGGAAGCTATCATTTGTACAATTGCCTCGACCTGGCCGGGATTCAACTGTCGGCCGGCGTGCAGGCTGACCACCACCGAGGCGCTCGGTTTGGTGCGATTGCGAATGAAAATCGACTGCTCGGGTATGGCCAGGTGAATGCGTGCCGATTCGACCGAACGAATCGATTCCACCGAGCGTACCAGTTCGGCTTCGAGAGCATGGTTATACCTTGCGGTCTCGATAAACTGGCTGGTACCAAGACCCTGGTCCTCCTGCAGCATTTCCATACCCTTCATCGAGCCCTGCGAGAAGCCCTGGGAAGCCAGCAAAAGCCTGGCCTCGGAAATGCGTGACTGGTCGACCAGCAAGGTCGAGTTACTGGCATCGATCTTGAACTCGATATCGCGCGTCATCAGCAAATCTGCAACCTGGCTGGCATCCTTGCCCGACAGGTTTTTCGACAGTGGCACAAAATTAGGTTCGGCAGTCCAGATAACCACGACCATCCCTATGGCTACTGCCGCGGCCAGTCCGATCAGCTTGCCAAAATGACGTACCGCGCGAGACTGCGCTACCGCATCGATCGGATTCAACTGCCGAGGCGACGAAGCTGTCATCGCCTGGTTGTTTTCAGATAATCCCTGCTGGTTCATTGCTGCTTCGGCCATGGTTTACACCGGCATGTTCATGACATCCTGATACGCACTCAGGAGTTTGTTACGCACTTCGGTCAGTGCCTGGAATGAAACTCTGGATTTCTGGATCGCGATCATCACTTCGGAGAGGTCTACGTTTTCACCGAGTTCGAATGCCTTGCTCATACCCGTGGCCTGCATTTGCGTATCGTTGACCTGGTTCACCGCCTGCTGCATGAGGCTGGAAAAGTCACTACCCTGCGCGGGTTTTTCCTGACGTTCCAATGCCTGCCCGTTGGCGAGCGACTCAAGGGCCTGCATCTGCCCCAACAAGTGATTTTGACTGCTAGATATCATGATTGCTCCGCATCGGTCGACTTCTTGACGCCACCCATGACGTGAAATGGCTGAAAAGAGTTAACTTTTTGACTGTTTTTCATTTTTAAGTACCCTCGCTGACCTGTATTTACTAGTGAGCAACAATCGCGCCAACTTTCCAACGCGAGGTGAAATCGATTGAATTGCGCTACTCCGGCAGGCTCGCGCCGGACTCGCGTAACCTCGCCAGCTTGTAGCGCAGCGTGCGCGGACTAATGCCAAGCTTGTCGGCGGTCTTCTTGCGACTCCCTTTGAAGCCACGCAGAGTTTCGAGAATTACCTCGGTTTCTCTATCGCGCAGATCGGAATGCAGCTTGCCACTATCGTCCAGCAAAGCTTCCACAGACATTTCCGTGCTGATACTTTCCAGCATGATGTCCTGCGCCTGGATCTCGCTGCCCTGCTTCAGGATCAGCGCGCGCTGTATCACATTATCGAGCTCGCGCACATTGCCCGGCCATTGGTGGTCACGCAATAGCTCGCAGGCGGCGTCAGAAAGACGGATGGTTTCGCCGGCCGCACGGCTGTATTGCGCCAGAATCTTGCTGGCGATGGGAATAATATCGTCGCCGCGCTGGCGTAAAGACGGAATCGTGATAGGAAATACGTTGAGACGATAAAACAAATCCTCGCGGAAACGCTTT
>CAXBMV010000188.1:0-6339 GCA_963976575.1 uncultured Gammaproteobacteria bacterium
CTTTAACAGGATCACCCAGATGGTTTCCGCGGCTAGTTGTTGCTGGCTTGTCTCTACGAGAATATCCTCGGCGGTACGAAAATCGATATCGACACCGTCATCACCGGGCCTGATAGATAATTGCTGTATCCAGCGTTTGTCGTGCATGGTTGGCGCGACTATCTGGCTATGCACCTGCTTCAGGTGATAGACAAAACTATTTTCACCGCGCTCCTTAAGATAGGACACAACCTTGTCGGTTAAGGAAAATTCGAGACGCAAATCGGTATCGCTTTCGCGGATCTGCAGCCCGATGATATCAACCGTCGGCGACGGCTCAGCTATTGGCGAGGTCTCTACCGCCAACGATACGGGCGTGGGCGTTAGCGCTTCTGGCTGCTGCTCGACGGCTGCCACGACTGCCATGGTTTCCGCTGCAGTGGCCACCGGCTGCTGAGCTGCGACGATTTCGATGGGCGGCTGCTTTTGCAGGTATAACCAGCCAACTAGTCCGCCGCCAACAAACAGCAGGCTGAGCGCCAGCAGGTATAGTATGGGCAGGCGCGAACGACGGTTGCCAGGTTTACTCACCGAGGCGATATCGATGGGCGTGAATCGGGTCGATTTCGCCTCCAGATCTCTGAGCACATTATTGATGATACTCATGCTTGCCGGGTGTCTGCGGCGGCCGCTTCGATGTGCTTGCTGTTGACATAAAAATCACCGCTGGCGTAAGACAGCATCAGGGCCTTGTTGCAGAGCACGTTGATCACCCGCGGGATACCCTGGCTTATGCGGAATATGCAGCGCTGCGCCGAACTGTTGAACAATTCAGGACCGCGATAACCCGCGGACTTCACCCGATGCTGCAGGTAGGAACGGACCGAAGGCAGGTTCAGCGGTTGCAGCTGGTAAGCGTGCATGATGCGCTGCTGTAGCTGGCGGATGCTGCTGCTGGCCAGCCTGGCATCGAGTTCTGGTTGTCCGAATAGTATGATCTGCACCAGCTTCTGTTTACCGGTTTCCAGATTGCTGAGCAGTCGAATCGCTTCGAGGCTCTCTTCCGGCAGCGATTGCGCTTCGTCGAGGATAATGACCGTGCCTTGACCCTGTCTCGCATTTTCGATCAGTTTCTGATTGATGCAGGCGAGGTAGTTTTCCTTTTTCAACCTGTCCGCTATACCCATTTCCGTCACTACCGCATCGAGCAGGGCATTGCAGTCCATGTAAGGGTTCGGGATATAAACGGTATCGTACTGATACTCCAGTGCATCGAGCAATTTTCGGCAAAGCAGCGTCTTGACGGTACCGACCTCTCCAGTCACCTTGATGAATCCGTCTCCGGCTCTTATCGCCACCAGCAACACGTTAAGCGCCTCGCTATGGGTAAAGGACTGGTAGAAAAATTCGGTATCGGGCGTCAGGCTAAACGGTTTTTCCGCGAGGCCATAGTATTGCTCGTACATTACTCACCTTCGGGACTGTATTTTAACTGGTCCACGCGGTCGACACTGTCCTTGATGTAGTTAGACCAGATCTTGTTGCTATCGACCACTATGGGGCGTAATAAAATAACCAGCTCGCTGCGCGTGTTCACCTTTCTCTTTTGTTTGAACAGGTTGCCGATTAACGGAATACTGCTCAGGCCGGGCACACCGCCATCCTCATCACTGAAACCATTTTTCATCAAACCACCGATGACAACTACCTGACCGTTCTGCGCCTTGACGATGGAATCTGACTCGCGCACCGAGCTAAGCGCCAGCGGCAGCTGGAAGGCCTGGCCACTGAGGGTAATGGTCTTGGTCTGGTCGACAATTTCGCTGACGCTGGGGTGAATATGCAGTATCACCTCTCCCTCGCGGCTGATCTGCGGGGTGACGTCGAGCGCGATGCCGGAGAAAAACGGGGTCAGGGTCAGTTCAGGAGTGCTGGTAGTACCGCTGGCGGTGGAGTTATTGGTCGAAGATACCTCGGTAACGAAGAACTCATCCGAACCCACCTTGATCACCGCCTTCTGGTTATTCACCGTCGACACCCGCGGACTGGACAATACCTGCACATTGCCCTGAGTATTTAACAACGTAATCAATGCGCCGAATGTACTCGAAGAACTACCCACCGCGAACAGGTTGGCAAACGGGGTATTGGCTGTATCCAAACCCGATCCGACAACCACGTCGCCGGCAGCATTGATCGTCGAGCCACCGGAAACGCCGCCTACCACGCTATTCGTGCCGACCGAAAAATTACGATTGGAGGAAATCGCCGCCCAGTCTATACCGGACTGAAAGCTGTCGCTTAGTTCAACTTCGATAATCTTGGCTTCGAGTATGACCTGGCGCTGCAGGTTATCCTGGGCATTGTTCAGGTAAGCTTCGACATCGCGCAACTCACCCGGCATGGCACGCACTATGGCGAGGCCGGCATTGCGATCGACGACGATCGATCGACCCGGGCCGCTGCCAACTATAGTGGTCAGCGTGGATTTCAGTTCGGTCCAGAAATCGGCTTTGCTGCTAGTGTTGATGCTGCTGGACTTGACCGCGTTGGAAGTGTTGCTGGAATTGCCGCTGCTGCTCGAACTGGTATCGACATTCTCTATCTGCCCCGAACTGACGGTCATCACCGACTCGCCGGAGCGGCTTACGTTGAGATAATCAACGGTAAAAATGCGCGACTGAATACGCGCCGGCAGGACGATAAAGCCGAGGCCATTTTCCTTGTATTCGTAACCATAGACTTCCCGTGCCAGCTTCATCACTTCGCGTACGGTGACGTTTTTCAAGTCCAGCGATATGTCGCCCTCGACACTGGGATGCACCACCATGTTGATATTGGTGTCTCTTACCAGGCTCATGAAAAACAGCCGCGCCGGTGCGTTGGAGACAGAAATATCGAATGCCTCCTCATCGCGTATGTCATCACCCAGTCCTTCTACCGCAATGCCGTTGCCGGGCAGCAATTCGTCGAGTATGTCGTCGGAGGGCGCTTCCACATCGGGCACTTCGACTGCAGCCGCCTCGCTTAAGGCGTCGGCGATGCCCTGCTGGATCTGCAGCGTGTTTTCATTGCTCTGCGTCGATGCACAACCACCCAGGAAAACCAGAAGGATGATTAAACTCAGGTGTTGTCTAGTCATAGGTTACTCTCAACAGCTTTTTTCCTGATCGCCGTTACATCATTGTTTAAACTCAATTTGATTATCTTGCCCTTGCGTATCAGGCGCGCCGAGACGCGATCGATACTGATTACCCTGGCGCCTTTTATGCTGTCGCCAACTGCCAGCAGCTGGTCATCTATGACCGCAATCTTGCGCGCTTTGGAGAATATTATAGACGTTAGTAGCAGCGGTGCAGGCTCAGGTTTGACGACCACTTTTTGTGGCTCAGGTTGTTTTGCCCATTTTGCCTGGCGGAATTTTTGCAGGGCCAGGGGCGGGGGCTGCATCGGGTCGCGCAGTTCTTCAGCCTGCGCCAGCGATGGCACCGACAGCAACAGGGGAAATAGGCTGACTATCGCGACTATGCCGCTGCAGACTTTCATATCCCGACCCACTCTTTGCGCGTTGACAAGGTCGATATCACTACTTTCACCGTGGTCAGTGGATATTCCTGATTGGCGATTTCGATTTCATCCCAGAGCAGCTTCCAGTCGAGTTGCTCCAGCGATTGCATGTATTTGAGTATGTCGAGAAACTTGCCTGAAAAACGAATTTCGAGGACGTGCCGATATATCCCCTGATCTTCCGGTTGATCGACAGTAACCGGAATGGCCGGTTTCACTTCGCGGCGCTTCAGGCTTAAAAGCTTCAACTTCGAATCGCTATAAATCAGGCGATTCATCAGCTGAAACATTTTCTCGGGGTCGATCAGCTCTACCGTCTTCACCTGCAACTGCTGCTCCACCCGACTTAACTCGGTGTTCAACCTGGCCAGTTGCTCGCGCTTGCCCTGGTGCACGCCCGAGGCCATGCGCTGACGAATCTGCGCGACCAGCGTACGCGTATTTTTCAGGTCGCTAGCAATGCGCTCGTTTTCCGTATATCTCTGCTGCAATTGTTGCTGCAGCGGCTGGTAAAAAAAACTCCACCAACAAAATATCAACAGCGCAAACAGGGTGACACAAAGCAGAGCACGCTCGCGCAGAGTTTGCGCATCGAAGCGGGTCGCATATTGCTTGAGACTATTTTTCATCGCTACCCCGGCTGGTGGCGATTTCAAAATCCAGCTTCCAGTCATTTTCAAGCGGGCGTTTGATTTCGAACAGGTCGAAGCGATTGCCCTTGAATATGGATTCCCCACTGAAACGATCAAAGTAGCTGGGGATTTTTTCGGCATCCAGTGAGCTTCCACGGATGCGCATATACTTGTCGGCCAGCCTGATTTCGTTCAACCAGATTTCATCGACATCGAGCTGGCCAAGCGCAACCAGGTAGGCGGAAAATCCACGACCCGATCCGAACTGGTTGTCTTCGACAAAATTCAATACGTTCTTGCGCGCTGAGATTTGCCTGGCCATCGCCTGTAGTTCCAGGTCGAGACGGTTGTCCTTGAGTAACTCGGCCAGTTCGCTATTCACCAAAGCGAGATCAGCGTTTACTTTTTTCTGTTCGGATAAGAGGACCTGATGTTGTCGTTTTTCCGTTTTCAGCTGCTCGCTCAACCAGAAACTCCAGCCTGCGCCGAGCACGAGGAAAAACAACAGCGTCGCGCCCGCCTGCCTGGCCGAAAGCCAAAGCCGTTTTTCACGAAACCTGTCCTGATAAAGATTGACCTGTTGCCGAATCATCGCGTGACCCCGCGCAGGGCGGCACAATAGGCATGAAAACCGTGTTGCTCCAGTGCGATTTCGTCATCTTCCGAACCTGCAGCGATGAAGTCGATATCGAAACTGGTCAGGTTTTGCACGTACATGGCCATTTTTTCGGTGCATTCTATCTGCGGAAAAATCTGTAAATGGGTGACCGCGCCCATACCAAAATAACTCTCAAAATAATCAAGCGAACGTTGTATTTCCAGCAACAATGAGTCGAAAACGCTTTCGTCTTCACTGCTCACCCCTGCTAGCTGTTCGATACCGATCTTGAAGTCCCGTGACACATACATATCGCCATCGTGATATATGTTGAGCAAGCCATTGCTGTCAGCCAGAGAAAGTATCGCCAGATTTTGCTCGGCGGTTTGCTGCACGCGCGTTGTTTTTACTTGAACCCGGAATTGGGTAACTGTCGATCACCGCGTGAGCGATGTCATAGTTGATCAAGTCTTTAATTTTCCAGGTAACCGCCTGGATCAGTTCGCTTTCTTCGACCTCGGGTTTTTCCACCTGGTAAACATCGCAGTCTTCACGAGCGATCAGACAGACGCAGGGTATTTTCTGCAAGCGTTGCTCACGAATCCACTCTTTCAGCGCTTCGACCTGGGCTTGCTGACCACTGGCCTCGATGAATTCACTACGCAATATCTTCCCGGGGTTCTTGCGACCAGCCTGCACCTGAGCGACAGCGACACCCTCGGGAAGAAAATCTACCCCGATTTGCGTATCCGCTTTTGCCGATGAAAACAGGCTCATGTATCCCTCGCTAAATTATGCCAACCTCGTAGTTCTCTGCAAAAAGCTCGCCAGTTAACTACTCCCTCTCGACCTATTCTTTCAGAAGCTGTCGCTCGCCTCAGCCGACCACCCCGAAAATCCTTATCCAGGCATTTTCTAACCTAGATATTGCTTAAGAAGGTCGTTATAACTTATTGTCATTATTAGAAATTTTAACCTATAGTTACCGTAATTCAAGTCATTCGTTAAATATAGTTCCAATTATGTTCCACATCGTCCTTTTCGAACCCGAAATTCCACCCAATACCGGCAATATCATGCGTCTGGTGGCAAACACCGGTTGCCGCCTGCACCTGATCGAACCGCTGGGATTTGAACTCGAAGACAAGCAATTGCGCCGGGCCGATGTGGTGCGCCACCAAAGCTACGAAGATTTCACTAAAAACTGTCAATTCAATGACTTATATGCGTTTACCACCAAGGCAAAGCGAATCTACAGCGATGCCCGCTTCGCCCCGGACGACGCCCTGTTGTTCGGTCCGGAAAGCCGGGGTTTACCGGCGAAGATTCTGGAGTCGCTGGATCAGCAGAAAAAGTTGAAGCTTCCGATGGTAGACGATTCGCGCAGCCTGAACCTGTCCAATACGGTGTCGATTGCGCTATATGAAGCCTGGCGACAGCAGGATTTCGCAGGATAAATGGTTAAATTTCGCCGAACTAGCAGCTATTCTGCGCGTTGTGGTCGGTTTTCGAGGTCAGTTACAGCATCCTGCGGGTTTTTCCCTTCGTAGAGCAGGTGATACA